>JAPFCO010000471.1 GCA_026169505.1 Pseudogracilibacillus sp. | reverse complement strand
ATTCCATATTTCGGGCCGATTATCGGCACGATTCCTGCAATTATTATTGCTATAACTACATCTTGGAAACTTGTTATTATCATTATCATAACCAACTTGCTTATTCAATTAATTGAAAATAGCTTTTTATCACCTTATATTATGGGAAAGAGTGTACAGATCCATCCAATTGTAATTATCTTTATTTTAATTGTCGGGGCGGAAATAGGCGGGATTATTGGAATGATTGTTGCCGTGCCTATAACGACCATTACTAAGGCAATCATACAACAATTTTTGAAATTAAACAGCAATGCAATTGACATTTAATCCTCAGTTTCATATACTAACGGTAACTTATAAATGAAAACGTTGAAGGTAAGGAGTACATAACTCGTTATGTTTCAGAGAGGAATTTACGTTGACTGTAATAAATTCCAACATGACATTATGGAAAGCTATACTAGAGTACGGCTAACCCCCGTCGGTTTAATACCGTTATCATATTCAAGAGATGGATATAATAAAGTAATTTATATTCATAAATAGGGTGGTACCGCGATCAATTCTCGTCCCTGCGTAATTAATAGCAGAGATGGGTTTTTTTATTTATATGGAAAATAGCAATAAATGGAGGAATAAAAAATGAAGATGAGGACATCTGCAGAAATAAGGGATTTATTTCTACAATTTTTTAAAGAAAAAGGGCATCAAATAGAACCTAGTGCATCACTTGTACCAAAAGATGATCCAACATTGTTATGGATCAATAGCGGTGTTGCAACACTTAAAAAATATTTTGATGGATCAATTGTTCCTAATAACCCCAAAATTGTGAATGCACAAAAAGCGATACGGACAAACGATATTGAAAATGTTGGATTTACAGCAAGACACCATACTTTTTTTGAAATGTTGGGTAACTTTTCGGTTGGAGACTATTTTAAACGCGAGGCAATTGAGTATGCGTGGGAATTTTTAACGAGTTCCCAATGGATTGGCTTTGATGCTAACTTGTTATCTGTAACTGTTCACCCAGAGGATGATGAAGCATATGATTTATGGTTAAATGTTATTCAGTTACCTCCACATCGAATCATTCGATTGGAAGAAAACTTTTGGGATATTGGCGAAGGGCCAAGTGGACCGAATACAGAAATATTTTATGATCGTGGTCCATCATATGGTGATGATGCAAATGATCCGGAGTTATACCCTGGTGGAGAGAATGAACGATATTTGGAAGTATGGAATCTGGTGTTTTCACAGTTTAACCATAATCTCGACCATACATATAGCCCGCTACCAAATAAAAACATTGATACGGGAATGGGGCTTGAACGATTAGTTTCGCTAGTTCAAGGAGTACGAACAAACTTTGATACCGATTTGTTTATACCGATAATCAACAAAACTGAGGAATTTGCAAATAGCTCTTACGGAAAAACAGAGGAAGCAGATACAGCATTTAAAATTATCTCTGACCATATTCGAACGGTATCATTTGCTATAGGGGATCATGCATTACCGTCGAATGAAGGACGTGGCTATATTTTACGACGTTTAATTCGTCGTGCTGTTCGGTATGCGAAGCAGATTGGAATAGAAAAGCCATTTATGTATAAACTAGTTCCCACTGTAGGCGACATCATGCAATCGTATTATCCAGAAGTAAAAGCGCAAGAAGAACATATTATGCAGATCATTAAGGTGGAAGAAGAACGTTTTAATGAAACATTAAATGACGGATTAGAAAGACTAACAGAAATCATCGCGACATTAAACGAACAGAAAAAGAAGGTTGTTTCTGGGGAAGATGTGTTTAAATTATATGACACATACGGTTTTCCAAAGGAGTTAACAGAAGAATATGTTGAAGAACATGGATTAACCATTGATCATGCAGGATTTGAAGTGGAAATGGAAAAACAAAGAAGCCGAGCACGTGCTGCGCGTGAAGAAGTTGGCTCGATGCAAGTCCAAGATGCTATTTTAACCGAAATTAAGGATGAGACATCTTTTGTTGGTTATGATGCTTCTACAGCACAAACAACTATTTTATACGTAATAGCTGATCAAATAGAAGAACAATTACATGAAGGAACAACAGGTACAATCATTCTACAAGAGACACCATTTTATGCGGAAAGTGGTGGACAAATTGCGGATGTAGGTTGGATATATACAGAACAAGCAAAGGCGAAAGTAATCGATGTCCAAAAGGCTCCAAATGGGCAACATTTGCATCAAGTTGAAGTAATAACAGGCACATTATCGGTGAACGAGTTTGTTACAGCAACCATTGACCATGAGCTCCGTAAACAATTAGTCAAAAATCATACAGCGACCCATTTATTGCATCAAGCATTACAAGACGTACTGGGAGATCATATCCATCAAGCAGGGTCCCTAGTTACTCCTAATCGTTTACGCTTTGATTTCACTCACTTCCAAGCAACGTCGGAAGAAGAATTAGACGAGATAGAACAAATCGTCAATGAGAAGGTATGGAAAGGTATTCCAGTCATCATTGATCATATGAATATTGATGAAGCGAAAGACCTTGGTGCAATGGCTTTATTT
>JAPFCO010000031.1 GCA_026169505.1 Pseudogracilibacillus sp. | reverse complement strand
TTTGCGAAAGATGAACTCAGCATTAAAGGAAGTCGCCACCCAGTGATTGAAAGGGTAATGACAGACGGATCTTTCGTACCGAATGACATTACTTTAAATAAAGAACAATTCATATTACTTATTACTGGACCTAATATGTCTGGTAAAAGTACGTATATGCGACAATTAGCGCTCACGATTATTATGGGACAAATTGGCTGCTTTATTCCAGCAGAAAGTGCACAGTTAACCGTTTTTGACCATATTTTCACTAGGATTGGAGCTGCGGATGATCTTGTAAGTGGACAAAGTACGTTTATGGTAGAAATGATGGAAGCAAACCATGCACTAACAAATGCGACAGAAAATAGTTTGATTTTACTAGACGAGATTGGTAGAGGGACTAGTACGTATGACGGCATGGCACTTGCTCATGCAATCATCGAATATATTCATCAAGATGTCCGTGCAAAAACGTTATTTTCAACCCATTATCATGAATTAACAGAGCTTGAAGATGATTTGGAGCATCTGAAAAATATTTACGTTCGGGCAGAGGAATATGATGATAAAATTGTCTTTTTACACAAAGTATCGGCAGGACGAGCCAATGAAAGCTATGGTATCCAAGTAGCAAAATTAGCGGATATGCCAACTAGTTTAATAGAACGAGCAACATTCATATTAAGGGAATTAGAATCAAAGCAATCAAAGCAAACGATTGATTCGACAAATACAAATGAAGCAGAATCGCAAGCACAGTTATCATTTTTCCAGGAAGATGTGAAGCAATCTCCTGCGACTAACGGTAAAAGGAATCAAATCATTGATACATTACGCTCGTTGAATTTGTTGGAAATGACACCATTAGATGCAATGAATGAATTATATCAACTTCAGAAACAAATAAAGAAATAAGAAAGGGGAATCTACCTTGAAAATTCGCCAATTACCAGATATATTAGCAAATAAAATAGCTGCTGGTGAAGTAGTAGAACGCCCCGCTTCTGTTGTGAAAGAATTGTTAGAAAACAGTATTGATGCAAATAGTACATCAATCAAGGTCGAGTTAGTTGAGGCGGGATTAACGCAAATAAAGGTGACGGATAACGGGGAAGGGATGAGTTACGAAGATTGTAAACGATCCTTTTTACGTCATGCTACTAGTAAAATTCATTATGATGCTGATCTTTTTCATATTCAGTCATTAGGGTTTCGTGGGGAAGCTTTGGCGAGTATTGCAGCAGTTAGCAAACTAATAATTAAAACGTCAGTTGGGGATGAAGCGGGAACAAAACTGTATTTGGAAGCTGGAAGTATCATCGAAGAAGGTAAGAGTCAAGCAAGACAAGGGACAGAAATTACAGTAAATGAATTATTTTATAATACACCAGCTCGTCTAAAATATATGAAAACAATTCATACGGAATTAAGTCATATTACTGATTTGATTAATCGCTATGCGCTCGCACATCCGCATATTCGTTTTG
The DNA here is from genome assembly GCA_026169505.1 of Pseudogracilibacillus sp. Lineage (GTDB taxonomy): Bacteria > Bacillota > Bacilli > Bacillales > Amphibacillaceae > Pseudogracilibacillus. Next base: position 13,504 of record JAPFCO010000031.1, on the reverse strand, counting down.
AAATCGTTCATAATGACAAACAAATTTTTATGACACCTGGAAATGACAATCGCCTACAAGTAATTAGACAAATTTACGGCATGCAAATTGCTCAAAGTATGCTACCAATAGAAGGTTCTTCATTAGATTTTGATATTGAGGGCTTTATTGCAAAACCGAATTATACGCGAGCGAATCGAAACTTTATGACGATTATTGTCAATGGAAGGTATATTAAAAATTATGCTTTATCACATGCGATTATAAGAGCATATGATACATTATTAATGATCAATCGTTTTCCTATCGTGGTGTTGTCGATTACGTTAGATCCAATTCTAGTAGACGTTAATGTGCATCCAACAAAATTAGAAGTGCGATTTAGTAAAGAAAAAGAATTAGTCTCTTTAATCGATAAGATAATCAAAGATACATTGAAACAAACGAATTTAATTCCCAATGTGGAAGTTAAACAACCAGCTCCACCAATAAATAAATTGGTTCAAGATACGTTTGCTTTTACAATGAATGAGCAGCCGGTCGATCAAGACGTACCTCCACTACCGGAAGATTATGCTGAACAAGTTAATGATCCAACGGTTACACAATCAGAACCGGATCAAACTCAATCCGTAGTAGAACAAGATATTGCCATAGAACAACCACCAGTAAATGAACCGAGAGTGCCACCATTATATCCAATCGGACAATTTCGAGGGACGTATATTTTGGCACAAAATGAGTTAGGATTTTATATGGTTGATCAACATGCGGCACAGGAACGAATTAAATATGAATATTATAAGGTGAAATTAGGACAGCCTCAGCAAGATATTCAACATTTATTACTACCGTTAACATTTGAATTTACAACGAACGAGATCTTATTTATTGAACAACATATGGACAATTTAAAAGAAGCTGGCTTATTTTTAGAGCCATTTGGTGATAAAACATATGCTGTTAGGGCTCATCCGAGCTGGTTCCCCCATGGAGAAGAAGAAGTAATTATTCGTGATATAGTGGAACAAATTATTCAGCACGGTGTAATTGATGTCGAGAAAATTCGTGAAGAAGTCGCTATTTTAATGTCATGTAAGAGGTCCATAAAAGCGAATCATTATTTAACGGAAGCGGATATGTCCCGTTTGTTAGAAGATTTACGCCATACGAATGATCCATTTACTTGTCCACATGGAAGACCAGTAATTATCCAATGGACAAATTATGATATTGAAAAGTTGTTTAAACGGATTCAGTAATATTGTATAATTATGCTATGAATGTCAAAGATAGATAAAAATCTATTTTTGAGGTGCGATATGAAGCTAGAACAACGTGTATTGAAACTAAATCGTCTATTAGCAAATTACTTTGTGTTATATATTAAGTTACACCGGTATAGTTGGTATGTTAAAGGAACGGAACAATTATCCATCGCATCAATCTGTAAAGCGAAAATTCCATTATATAAAGATCAGATTGATCAATTAGTAAAGCTAATTCTAGCATTAGATGGACAACCTTATGCAACAATGGTTAAATATGTAAAAGAGGCTACATTAGAAGAAGCAACTGCTGATGATGAGGTCATCGAGATGCTTCAGCAACTTGTACATGATACAACTTGTTTGCTTCACGACATCGACCAACTCACCCAAAAGGGGAATAATGATCAAGAAGGACGAATTATCTTACACACATTGATACCACTGGAACAAGATTTATTCCAGTTACAACAAATGTGTAAAAAATTTCTGAAATAGTACAAATTGTAGGGGATAAACGTGGAAAAAGTTATTGTCATTGTAGGACCAACTGCAGTTGGAAAAACCAGGCTAAGTATTGATTTAGCAAAAAAAATGCAAACAGAAATAATAAGTGGCGATGCGATGCAAGTATATAAAGGAATGGATATTGGCACAGGGAAAGTGACTGAAAAAGAGATGTCTGGTGTTCCACATCATATGTTAAATATAAAAGAACCAAATGAAACTTTTTCTGTTGCCGAATATCAAAAAGAAGTGCAGCAAACAATTACCGCTATTAATCAGCAAGACAAAACGCCTCTTTTGGTAGGTGGCAGCGGGTTATATATACAAGCTGTATTATACGATTACATCTTCTCGGAACGTAAGCGAGACATAGAGATCACGCAATCATTAGAAGCAAGAATTAAAACAGAAGGTAATGTCGTTCTACATGAAGAGTTAATGGCAATCGATCCAGACCAAGCACTGAAGATTCACCCAAACAATACACATCGGCTCATTCGAGCGCTCGAAGTATATCAATCTACTGGTAAAACGCTGTCTGAGGTGTATGCGGACCAAAATGATCAACCAAAATACGATCATCATATCATTGGATTGGAAATGGATAGGGAAACTTTGTATAATCAAATTAATCATCGTGTGGATCAGATGATTGAGCATGGCTTAATTGCAGAAGTAGAAGCATTATGTCGTCTAGGGTATGAAGACACACAGGCAATGAAAGCAATAGGCTATAAGGAAATAATTCCGTATATTAAAAACGAAACAGATCTAGATACAGCAGTTCAACTAGTAAAAAGGAATTCTCGACGTTATGCGAAACGACAGTATACATGGTTTAAAAACAAAATGAATATTAAATGGTACAATCTAAACAATGAAAAGTATGCTAAAATAGTACATAAGATTATTGCTGATATAAAATGACAGGCTAAAAGATAATATTTTACACTGTATAAAAGTAGCTGTAGTTAAATAGTTGGATTATCAAAAAAATTTAACTACGTCTTCTTTATAATAAAGATAGAAAATAAGGAGGAGAAAGAATGGCACAACAAGTAAATATTCAAGATCATTATTTAAACCAACTTAGAAAAGAGCATATTGTCGTAACGGTGTTTTTAACAAATGGTTTTCAACTGCGAGGGGTACTTAAAGGTTTTGATAACTTCACAATTCTTTTGGAAACGGAAGGAAAGCAGCAGTTAATTTACAAACATGCAATATCGACATTCGCTCCATCAAAAAATGTTGATTTAGAACCGAAAGATAGTAAATAATTAGCACACTTCTACAGATATTAAAAAAGTAGTGAACGAAATGAATCGTCGCTACTTTTTTTTGGGCGTTAATCACAATTATAGGCTATTTACGTATAATACGATTGCGAGGAGTGTGATCGATATGAATATGGAAATAGTTCAACAACATAATGGGAAGATAAATATTATTTTACATGATCAACAAAAGGAGCAACAATGTAAAGAAACAACGCAAAAACAGCATCATGAGCAATTACATTATATCGATGATCAGTTTGCTGCATTTATTGGATTAGATCATGTAAAAGAAATTATGAGAGAAATTTATGCTTTAAAACTGATGAATGCGCAACGAGACGAATATGGCATGCGTAAAAATAAACAAGTGCTTCATATGATGTTTATGGGCAATCCAGGTACTGGAAAGACAACAATTGCTAGACAATTAGCTACCGTACTATATGAACTTAACATATTATCTAAAGGACATTTTATTGAAGCGGAACGGGCTGATATTGTCGGTGAGTATATTGGGCAAACTGCTCAAAAGACTCGAACATTGATTCAAAAGGCACAAGGTGGTGTATTATTTATAGATGAAGCATATTCTTTAGGTCGGGGTGGCCACAAAGACTTCGGCCGGGAAGCCATCGATACGATTGTTAAGCAAATGGAAGACTACCATGAAGATTTTTTATTAATTTTAGCGGGCTATCCGGGAGAGATGGAACAGTTTTTACATTTAAATCCTGGCTTACGGTCTCGTTTTGCTTATCATGTTTCTTTTTCTGATTATAACTTAGCAGAATTAATGCGTATTACAAAGCAATTAATCACCGAAAGAGATTATGAATTAACGGATGCAGCCGAACGAGAGATTCGTGTTCATATACAAGAAGTGTTATACCATAAGCCACTACATTTTTCGAATGCAAGGTATGTTCGTAATATAATCGAAAAAGCGATACGAAAACAAGCGATGCGTCTCTTGTCTACTTATGATGTGACACCGAAGGATCTTAAGCAAATTACAAGAGCTGATATTTCATTAGAATAGTTGAATAAACGATCGGATGTACGTATGATAAATGCATGTATCCAATTAATAACAAGTATATCTTTTATTTGGTATGATAATGGTAGAATCAATCACAAAATGAGGGTGACGATAGTATGACAAGAGAAAATGTATTAATTATAGCGGTAAAAAAAGCAAACGAGACAGAACATCATTTTGAAACATCTTTAGATGAATTGCAGTCATTAAGTCATACCGCTGGTGGAAAAGTTCAAAAAGTGGTTACTCAAAATCGTATTCAAATTCATCCAGTAACATATGTTGGAGAAGGTAAAGTAGAGGAAATTAACGTATTTATCGACGAATATGATATTGATTTAGTCATTGCTAATGATGAACTATCACCTGCACAATTACGTAATTTAAATGATCACTTCGGCTTACGTGTTATTGATCGAAGTCAACTCATATTAGATATATTTGCGGCAAGAGCAAAAACAAAAGAAGGACAGCTTCAAGTTGAATTAGCACAATTGGAGTATATGTTACCTAGATTACACGGGATGGGATTAGTACTATCCCGTCTAGGTGGCGGAATTGGTACAAGGGGTCCTGGTGAAACAAAATTAGAATCGGATCAGCGTCATATTAGAAGAAGAATTGACGACATCAAAAGACGTTTGAAAGATGTTGTCAAACAAAGGGAGCAGTATCGTAAAAGAAGAAAGATCAATCAAGTCTTTCAAATTGCGATAATTGGTTATACAAATGCGGGTAAATCAACTATTTTTAATCGTTTAACAGATGAGTCAGCCTTAGAAGAGGATTTATTATTTGCTACACTGGACCCGTTAACGAGAAAAATAAACTTACCTTCTGGGTTCGAATGTTTAATGACCGACACAGTAGGTTTTCTACAAGACTTACCAACATCATTAATTGCCTCATTTAAATCTACATTAGAGGAAGTCGCTGAAGCAGACTTATTGCTACATGTTGTCGATGCCTCTAATGAGGGGTATGAACAGCAACAAGCAACTGTATTATCGATTCTAAAGGAACTAGATGCGCATCAGCTTCCGACTCTTACTGTATATAATAAACATGATTTATTAGAGGATGGATTTTTCCCAAGTCTACACCCAAATATTGTAATGAGTGCCTATTCAGAGAATGATCGCACAGCATTATTACATAAAATAGAAACTTTAATGAAAGATGCGTGGGAGCCATATTTTATTTCCTTAAATCCTGATGAGGGACGTGCGTTAAACGAACTGGATATGCAATCGATTGTAACGAAAAAAATCTATAATGAAGAAACGAACCAATACGATTTGGAAGGATTTATTTCACCAACTCACCCATTGCAAAATAGAGTAAAGGAGCAAATAGATACAGATGATTGATAAGTTAGTAAGTCAAGCAGAAATAGATAGTCAAGAAAAACATAACGACATAAACAGGATGGTAGAACATAACCAGCGCCGAGTGTTAAATGCGTTTAAAGAAGAACAAATTGGAGATCATCACTTCAGTTCTACAGATGGATACGGTTATGATGATATTGGAAGAGAAGCACTTGAAGCGGTATATGCCAATGTATTTGGGGGAGAGGATGCACTTGTTCGTCCACAAATCGTTTCAGGAACCCACGCGATATCTACTACATTATTTGCATTATTGCGACCTGGTGATGAACTTTTATATATTACAGGTAGTCCGTACGATACATTAGAAGAAGTAATTGGTAAGCGTGGCAATGAATCGGGTTCTTTAAAAGAATTACAAATAACATATAATGAAGTCCTATTACATGAAGACGGCACCGTGAATTATGATGGGGTGAAACAAGCAATCAATGAACAAACAAAAGTAATCGGTATTCAACGCTCTAAGGGCTATGAAGATCGTCCTTCATTTACCATTGCTGAAATAAAAGAAATGGTTGCTAATGTAAAAGGTATAAAAGAAGATGTCATTGTGTTTGTTGATAATTGCTATGGTGAGTTTGTAGAAGGAGAAGAACCACTTCATGTTGGAGCAGATATCATGGCAGGGTCGTTAATTAAAAACCCTGGAGGTGGATTAGTCCGTGCTGGTGGATATATCGCAGGAAAAGAGGAACTTGTACATAAGGCAGCAAATCGATTAACAGCTCCAGGGTTAGGTAAAGAAACTGGTGCTACTTTACATATGCTTCAAGAAATGTATCAAGGATTCTTCTTAGCTCCACATGTTGTTGGTGAAGCATTGAAAGGTGCTGTTTTCACTGCTCGATTAATGGAATTATTAAACATCAAGACAACGCCACATTATCTAGATAAACGAACAGATATTATTCAATCCATGACATTTGAGCGTGAAGACGTCATGATTGCATTTTGTGAAGCAATTCAAGCAAGCTCGCCAATTAATTCGTATGTGACGCCGTACCCTAGTGACATGCCAGGTTATGATGAGAAAGTGATTATGGCTGCGGGAACGTTCATTCAAGGTTCAAGTATTGAATTATCGATTGATGGGCCTATTAAGCCACCTTATATTGCATTTATGCAAGGAGGCCTTACATACGCCCATGTTAAAATTGCAGTAACAGAAACAGCTAAAATGTTAGTAAATGAAGCATATATTTCATTATAATAGGTGAATCGACTTCATCATTGAATATTATAATAAAGTACGAATGTGATCAAGCCGATACAATGTTATGATGTTGATTCAGATGTAAGAGGTATATTTTCTATGAAAAAGCACTTTAGAAAGAGGGAGTCCTCGATTCCTAAAGTGCCATTCTTCTAATTTTCACTTAAAAAGTACGGTACAAACCAACGATTTTTCCTAAAATAGACACATTATTTAATAAAATAGGTTCCATGGAGTCATTTTCAGGTTGTAGACGAAAATGATCTTTTTCTTTGAAAAATCGTTTGATAGTAGCTTCATCAGCTTCCGTAAGTGCAACGACAATATCACCATTTTCAGCGGTCGTTTGCTGTTTTACAACTACTTTATCTCCATCGAGAATGCCGGCATTCACCATACTTTCACCTTCGACGATTAATACAAATAAATCGTCTCCCAAACTAGCGGTGGAACTAGGTATCGGTGTATATTCATCAATGTTTTCGATAGCCGTAATTGGAATTCCTGCTGTTACTTTACCAACAACTGGAATGTACATAGCAGTATCCTTTTCTACATTTGTATTAGTATCATCTAAAATTTCAATGGCTCTAGGTTTTGTTGGATCTCTTCTAATATAACCTTTATTTTCGATTCGCTCTAAATGACCATGTACAGTAGAACTGGAAGCTAGTCCAACCGCTTTTGCGATTTCTCTTACTGAAGGTGGGTAGCCTTTCATTTCAACCTCATTACATATAAAGTCATAAATCATTTGTTGACGTTTTGAAAGCTTTTGCATCATTCACACCCCAAGTATATAATTATTACTAATAGTGTAGCATGTTAGACCTTAAAGTCAAACATAAGTTCTGTTTCTGGAAAAAATAATACAAAAACTTGAAACAGATGAAATGAAAGCATAATATAAAGTAGTATATATTTGTTCATAAGGTAACTTATTATTAAGTCACCTTAAAATATAGTACAATATATTAGTATGAGGTGATACAAATGATGTCAGAAAAGAAATTAGCCAGAATCAATGACCTCGCAAAAAAAGCAAAAACAGAAGATGGATTAACTAAAAAAGAAAAAGCAGAACAAGATACTTTACGGAAAGAATATTTACAAAATATAAGAAGTTCCTTCACCAATCAAATAACAACGATGACAGTCATTGATCCAGAAGGTAACGATGTAACACCGGATAAAGTGAAACAGTTAAAAAAAGAAAACAAAAACAAAAAATAATTTTATGTTAGGGAAAGGGAGATTACATGAGTACATCTATTGAACAACAATCAATTAATACAATTCGTACATTATCTATCGATGCAATTGAAAAGGCTAATTCAGGACACCCAGGCTTACCTATGGGGGCTGCACCAATGGCATATACTTTATTTACAGAATTTATGAATCATAATCCGAAAAATGCCAAATGGTTTAACCGTGATCGATTTGTTCTATCAGCTGGACATGGATCTATGTTGTTATATAGTTTATTACATTTATCAGGCTATGATGTGACAATAGATGATCTGAAATCATTTCGTCAGTGGAAGTCGAGAACACCCGGACACCCAGAAGTATTAGATACAGATGGAGTAGAGGCTACGACGGGTCCATTGGGACAAGGTGTAGCAATGGCAGTTGGAATGGCAATGGCTGAAGCACATTTAGCAGCTAAATATAATCAAGAGAACTTCCCAATTATTGATCACCATACATTCTCATTAGTAGGTGATGGCGATATTATGGAAGGTATTTCACATGAAACAGCTTCATTAGCTGGACATTTAGCTTTGGATAAACTTATTGTACTATATGATTCTAACGACATTTCATTAGATGGTGATTTAGATCGGTCATTTTCTGATTCTACGGAACAACGATTTATAGCATACGGATGGCAAGTAATCCGAGTAGAAGACGGTAATGATTTGACTGAAATTAGTGCAGCAATTAAAGCAGCAAAAGAAAACACAACACAACCTACTCTTATAGAAGTAAAAACAATTATTGGATATGGGTCTCCAAATAAATCAAATTCTTCTGCTTCCCATGGTGCACCATTAGGCGAAGACGAATCGAAGTTAACGAAAGAATATTATAATTGGTCACATGAACCCTTCCATGTAACAGATGATGTTTACGAGGACTTTGTTCAAAAAGTGCAAAGTAATGGCGCAGACCAAGAGGCAAAATGGAATGAATTATTTAATCAATATAAAGAGCAATTCCCTGAATTAGGTGAAGAATTAAAGCTTGCAATAGCGAATGAACTTCCTAAAGATTGGGCAAAAGAATTGCCGACTTATGAGCCTGGAAAAGATGAGTTAGCTACGCGTGTTGCTTCAAGTGATGTCATTAATTCGATCGCAAAAACAGTGCCGAGCCTATTTGGTGGTAGTGCAGACTTGGCAAGCTCTAATAATACGATGATGAAAGAAGAAGAAGATTTCACAAAAGAAAATTATGCAGGACGAAATATTTGGTTTGGTGTTCGTGAATTTGCTATGGGAGCGGCATTAAATGGTATGGCTTTACATGGTGGATTAAAAGTTTACGGTGGTACTTTCTTCGTGTTTAGTGACTATGTGCGCCCAGCTATTCGTTTGTCAGCTATTATGAATGCTCCTGTAACATATGTATTTACACATGACTCCATAGCTGTGGGAGAAGATGGTCCTACACATGAACCTGTAGAACAACTACCTGCATTGCGAGCAATGCCAAATGTGTCGGTTATTCGACCTGCAGATGGCAATGAAACAAATGCTGCATGGAGGCTTGCTTTAGAATCAACGGATGAGCCTACAGCTCTTGTGTTGACACGTCAAGGCTTACCAACGTTAGAAGGTACCGACAAGCAAGCATACAACGGTGTTAAGCGCGGCGCTTACGTTGTAAGTGACGCTGAAAAAGAACCTGAAGCAATTATATTAGCTACTGGATCAGAAGTTAGCTTAGCTGTTGAAGCACAACAAGATCTTAAGAAGAAAAATATTGATGTGCGTGTAGTAAGTATGCCGTCTTGGGATCGTTTTGAACAACAAGACACAGCTTATAAAAATGACGTAATCCCTGCACATATTACAAATCGTGTGGCAGTTGAAATGGCTTCTCCTTTTGGTTGGGAACGTTATGTAGGTAGTAAGGGTACAATTATCGGAGTGGATACATTTGGAGCATCTGCACCAGGTGGAACAGTTATTAAAGAATATGGATTTACAGTAGAAAATGTTGTAAAACATGTAGAAGCATTATTAAAGTAATTTAATATTGTATTATCTCGGATAATTGATTATACTGTTAGAGGGAAAGATTTGAAGGAGGAACGTGTTTCATGTCAACAATTTGGGTAGTACTTATTGCAATCGTAGCACTAATAGCAGGTGTTGCACTTGGATTCTTTTTAGCAAGAAAATATATGATGGATTATTTAAAGAAAAACCCTCCAATTAATGAGCAAATGTTACGTACATTAATGATGCAAATGGGTCAAAAACCAAGTCAAAAGAAAATCAATCAAATGATGCGTTCTATGAACGATCAGATGGATAAAAAGTAACTTAAAAACACTTATAAACGTTGTTTATAAAGTGTACACTCCAAAAGATAGACGAAAACAATCTAACTTTTGGAGTGTTTTTTTTAATCTTTATTTCTCAAGTACTTGCATATCGTTTGAGGTTTGTAAGGAAAAGTTGATATTATAGTAGTAGTAACAACTTAACAAACATAATGAATAAAATACTCGGAAGATAATCTAGGAGGATTAAAATGAGTGATAATATAGAAAAGGCAATTTTTGCTGGTGGATGTTTTTGGTGTATGGTTGAACCTTTTGATGAAAGACCAGGAATTAAAAGCGTCATTTCGGGCTATACGGGCGGTACATTAGAAAATCCAACTTATGAGCAAGTCTGTTCAAACACTACTGGACATCTTGAAGCAGTACAAATTACATTTGATCCAACGATTGTATCTTATCAAGAGTTAGTTGAACTGTTTTGGCAACAAATTGATCCTACAGATACAGGTGGACAATTCCACGACCGTGGAGAATCATATCAAACAGCAATCTATTTTACGAATAATGAACAAAAGGAAATAGCGGAAGAGTCGAAAGCAACATTGGCACAAAGTGGTAAGTTTAATAAACCTATCGTTGTGCCAATTTTAGAAGCAAAGAAATTTTATGATGCAGAAGAAGAGCATCAATACTATTATAAAAAGAATCAATCCCATTATCGTGCATATAAAAAAGGCTCAGGTCGAGCGCAGTTTATCGAAGATAATTGGCAGAATAAATATGATAAAGAAGAATTGAAACAACGTTTAACTCCTGAGCAATATCGAGTAACACAAGAAGATGGAACAGAACAACCTTTTCAAAATGAATACTGGAACCATGAAGAAGAAGGGATCTATGTAGATATCGTATCAGGAAAGGCCTTATTCTCATCTGAAGATAAATTTGATGCAAATTGTGGTTGGCCGAGCTTTACGAAACCAGTTGTCCCACAACATGTGACAGAGCATTTAGACACAACAGCAGGGATGATTAGAACGGAAGTGAGAAGTAAAGATGCTAATTCACATTTAGGTCATATATTTGAGGATGGACCAGTAGATAAAGGCGGATTACGTTATTGTATTAATTCAGCTGCCGTTCGCTTTGTGAAGAAACAAGACTTAGAAAAAGAAGGTTATGGACAGTATTCTTATATATTTAGGTGACAATATTATTATTATGTAAACTAGGAGGTCGACGGATGATTCATTTAGATTGGCATAATGCAAAAATAATTAAAAAAGTAAAATGTGTACAAAATAAAGCAAAGAAATATACGGTTGATACAATGCTCACAGAAGGCAAGCTATATAATGTCATCAATGAAACGGATGAATTTGTTTTTGTCATTGATAACAGTGAACGAATTGCTGGTTATTATAAAGAATATTTTGAAGCAGTATAGAGAAGGTTTAAAAAAAGCAGCTAAGTTTTTTAGCTGCTTTTTTTATTTGGATAAAATGAGATAAACGTGGTCATAATATACTCTAAAGAAAACATAAAGGAGTAAGTGAGTGATCATGGTAGATAAATTCCCACCAACATCGAAAAGTTATTGGCAAGATTCTGTATCATTACCTACATATCCTTCTCTATCAGAAGATGAAAAATTTGATGTATGTGTTGTAGGTGCAGGAATAACTGGACTTACGACAGCTTTCTTATTATCTAAAGAAGGTTTTTCTGTCTGTCTTTTAGAAGCAAAAAGCGTATTGTCTGGAACAACTAGTTTAACTACAGCAAAAGTCACAGCGCAGCACGGGCTATTTTATGCTGATCTTATCGAGCAATTTGGTATCGAACAAGCAAAACAATATTATCAAGCAAATGAAAATGCTCTTAACTTTATTGCAAAAATGGTCCAAGAACACCAAATTACTTGTCAATTCCAACATGAGGATGCATATGTATACACAGATTCAGATCAAGACATAGAAAAAATAGAGAAAGAGTGGGAAGCATACGAACAATTAGGAATAAATGGTGAGCTATGTGATTCGATCTCATTACCTTTTTCTATCAAAAAGGCGATAAAAATGAGCAATCAAGCACTGTTTCATCCTTTAGAATATTCGAAAGCAATCCTTAAATTATGCGAAAAAAATGGCGTTACAATATATGAAGAGACGCGAGCAATTAACGTAGAATATAATAAGCATCCAGCGGTTATCACAGAAAATGGACACCGAATTATTTGTCAATACGTTGTGCAAGCTTCACAGTATCCCTTCTATGACGGCTTAGGTTATTATCCAACACGTATGTATGCAAGTCGTTCGTATGCAATGATTGTTGAAGCTGATAAGACAATTGAACAGGGCATGTATGTCACGGCAGAAAATCCTGTTCGCTCGATTCGCCCGATCAACATAAATGATGAAAAATTGATGTTATTAGTTGGCGAAAGTCATAAAACTGGTCAAACAGATGATGCAATGATGAAGCATTTTAAGGCACTCGAAAAATACGGTAAGGAAAACTTTTCTGTAACTAATATTTTATACCGTTGGTCAGCTCAAGATTATATTTCCCTTGATCAATTGCCTTATATTGGTTCCGTTACAAAACATCAGAAGAATGTATTCGTTGCTACTGGATTCAAAAAGTGGGGAATGACGAATGGAACGAATGCAGCATTACTATTAAATGATATTATTACGGAACAAGCTAATAACACGAAAGCATTATTCTCCCCATCAAGATCATTCCAAATCACCCCAACACTTGAGAAGTTTATTACGGTTAATGCAGACGTTGCTAAACACCTAGCGTCTGGAAAATTAAAATGGGGTAAAAGTGATATTGATGCGTTAGCAAATCATGAAGCATGTGTGACAACGATTGATTTAAAACGTATTGGTGTTTATAAAGATGCTGAAGGTGATTTGCATGCAGTAGATACAACTTGTACACATCTCGGATGTGAGGTCAATTGGAATAATGCTGAGAAATCGTGGGATTGTCCTTGTCATGGATCCCGATTTGACTACAATGGCAATGTTCTTCAAGGACCAGCAGTTAAACCATTAGAAAAGATTGATTGGAAAAAAACATTGCAAAATTAAGTTTTTATCCAGCGTAATGTTCATTGTATGAAATATGAATAGATGATAAGAAAGTTTTATTAAAGTTCATGAGGAAATTCTATCCATAATTATTCCCTTATGTTATGATAAAATAAGACATATTTAGACATCCTTATTGGTGGATTTAAAGGGGACTTCAGTTCATGGTAAAAGAGATTAGTCGTACGACATGGCTT
>JAPFCO010000258.1 GCA_026169505.1 Pseudogracilibacillus sp. | reverse complement strand
GAGTAATATTGCAATGTTGGGACCTACAGGCAGCGGGAAAACACTTTTAGCACAAACGCTTGCCAGAATCTTAAACGTACCATTTGCAATGGCTGATGCAACGTCATTAACAGAAGCGGGATATGTGGGTGAAGATGTAGAAAATATTCTTTTAAAACTTATTCAAGCTGCGGATTTTGATGTGGAAAAGGCTGAAAAGGGCATTATCTATATCGATGAGATTGACAAAGTTGCACGGAAATCTGAAAATCCATCAATTACAAGAGATGTTTCAGGTGAAGGGGTACAACAAGCACTCCTAAAAATTCTTGAAGGAACGGTCGCAAGTGTACCACCTCAAGGCGGACGCAAACATCCACATCAGGAATTTATTCAGATCGATACAACGAATGTATTGTTTATCGTTGGTGGTGCGTTTGACGGGATTGACCAAATTGTTAAGCGCCGACTAGGTAAAAAGGTAATAGGTTTCGGTGATAATGAAACACAAGATGATTTAAAAGTTGAGGAATTACTTACAAAAGTATTGCCTGAAGACTTATTAAGTTATGGTCTAATTCCGGAATTCATAGGAAGACTTCCCGTAATTGGAAGCCTGACACCATTAGACGAGCATGCATTAGTTGAAATTTTGACGAAACCGAAAAATGCACTCGTGAAGCAATATGAGAAATTATTCCAAATGGACAATGTTGAATTAGAATTCGAAGAAGAAGCACTTGTTGAAATAGCTAAAAAAGCGATTGAACGTAAAACAGGTGCACGTGGATTGCGCTCAATTATTGAGAGTATTATGTTGGATGTTATGTTTGAATTACCTTCACGTGAAGATATTGAAAAATGCATTATTACAAAAGAATCAGTGTTTAGTGAAACGGTAGGACCGAAATTACTTTATACTGATGGTACGATTGAAGAAGGTAAAAAGAGTATTCCTAAGGAAAGTGCATAACATATCTAGATGAATAAAATTGGAAAAGACTGATTCAAAGGTATATGTAACTCCTTCACTCTTTTAAGGTGAAGGAGTATGTATTTTCTAAGTCAGTCTTTTCTTATTGCTGTTTATCTGTTCATTATTAAGGGAAAGATATAATCATACATAAGTTAGTCAATTTCATCATCCTTATTTTTACTATGTCGACACAACATATAGTTTCGCTGAATTATTATTAGCTATATGCTGTACTGAAATAGTATATTATTGTCATGATGAAATTGATTCAAGTAAAAAGGGAATAGTATTTTGGAGGTATGACAAATGACAAATGAAACGATGACATCGCCTCTTCTAGCATTACGGGGCATTCTCGTATTTCCATCTATTGTATTACATCTTGATGTTGGAAGAGAAAAATCTATCGCCTCCTTAGAAATGGCAATGATGGGTGACCAAACGATTTTTTTAGTTTCACAAAAGGAAGTTGCTATGGAAGACCCTAAGCCAGAAGACATTTATCGTGTAGGTACAATAGCAAAAATTAATCAAATGCTGAAATTACCAAATGGTACGATTCGAGTGTTGGTCGAAGGGTTGCAACGTGCGGAGATTATTGAATACGTAGATAAAGATAAAGAATATCAAGTTACATATAGAGAATTAAAAGAAATATCAGGTGATGCATATGAAGAAGAAGCTTTAATGCGTCAATTAGTGAATCAATTTGAACAATATATTAAAGTATCACGAAAAATTACAAAAGAAACGTCAGCAACTGTTGCAGATATTGATGATCCAAGTAGATTATCATTTATGATTGCTTCCCATTTACCGATTAAGGTGAAAGAAAAGCAAGCAATTTTAGAAATTGATAATATTAAAGATCGCATGCAATACTTATTAACCATTTTATCAAATGAGAAAAAAGTACTCGATTTAGAACGAAAAATTGGCAAACGTGTCCAAACATCAATGGAACAAACACAAAAAGAATATTATTTACGAGAACAAATGAAGGCGATCCAAAAAGAACTAGGTGAATCAGATGGTAAATTGAGTGAAATTGATCAATTACGGGAAAATATTATCGAAAGGGAGATGCCTGAAAAAGTGTTGGAAGTTGCTCTGAAAGAATTAGAACGGTTTGAGCGTGTACCTCAAAGTTCAGCGGAAAGCACTGTCATTCGAAATTATTTAGATTGGTTAATTTCATTACCATGGAATGAACAAACAGAAGATACGATTGAAATTCACAAGGCAGATAAGATCCTCGACGAAGATCATTATGGTTTAGATAAAGTAAAGGAACGAATTTTGGAGTATTTAGCTGTACAGAAATTGACGAACTCCATCAAAGGACCAATTTTATGTCTTGTTGGACCACCAGGTGTCGGAAAAACATCGTTAGCGAAATCAATTGCTCGTTCGATTGGTCGTAAATTTGTTCGGATTTCATTAGGTGGAGTTCGAGACGAAGCTGAAATTAGAGGGCATCGTCGTACATATATAGGTGCAATGCCAGGTCGGATTATTCAAGGGATGAAACGTGCGTCCACTGTTAACCCTGTCTTTTTATTAGACGAGATTGATAAAATGGCGAACGATTTCAGAGGAGATCCAGCATCAGCAATGTTGGAAGTACTTGATCCAGAACAAAATCATAATTTTAGTGACCATTTCATTGAAGAAACATATGATTTGTCCAATGTGCTCTTTGTTGCAACGGCAAACTATGTCAATAATATTCCAGGCCCTTTATTAGACCGAATGGAACTTATTTCGATTGCAGGTTATACGGAGCAAGAAAAGTTGCATATCGCAAAAGAACATTTAATTGGGAAGCAGTTAAAGGAAAATGGTTTAACGAAATCAAACATCCAAATTCGCGATGATGCACTGTTAACGTTAATTCGGAAATATACTCGTGAAGCAGGTGTTCGTGGATTAGAACGAACGATTGCAACATTATGTAGAAAAGCTGCTAAAATCATCATTTCTAAAGAACAAAAACGTGTGATTGTGACGGAAAATCGATTAGAAGAATTATTAGGAAAGCCACTATATCGTTATGGACAAATGGAAAAAGATGATCAAGTTGGTACTGCTACAGGTTTAGCTTATACATCTGTTGGTGGAGATACATTATCAATTGAAGTAACTCACTACCCTGGAAAAGGTGAATTAAAACTAACTGGAAAACTTGGAGATGTCATGCAAGAGTCTGCACAAGCTGCCTTCAGTTATATTCGCTCACGTGCAGATAAACTGAATATTGATCCTGAATTTTATAAAAAGTATGATATTCATATCCATGTGCCAGAAGGAGCAACACCAAAGGATGGTCCTTCCGCCGGTATAACAATGGCAACAGCATTAGTATCTGCTTTGACAGGTCGAGCTGTTCGAAAAGATGTTGGGATGACTGGAGAAATCACTTTACGTGGCCGTGTACTTCCAATTGGTGGTTTAAAAGAAAAGTCATTAAGTGCACATCGAGCAGGTATTACAACGATTATAATTCCAGCGGAAAATGAACGTGATATTGAAGATATTCCGGACAGTGTACTAGAAGATTTAACATTTATTAAGGTGAAGCATTTAGATGAGGTGTTGAAACACGCACTAGTGGGGGAGAGCCATGAAAGTAAATAAAGCAGAAATTGAAATTAGTGCTGTAAGTCAGGCACAATACCCAACATCTAATCTTCCAGAGATTGCTTTAGCTGGTAGATCGAATGTTGGTAAGTCTTCTTTCATTAATAAAATTATTGGAAGAAAAAATTTAGTACGGACATCAATTAAACCAGGAAAAACTCGTACACTAAATTTTTACTCCATTAATGATGCACTTTATTTCGTTGATGTACCTGGCTATGGCTATGCACAAGTATCTAAAAGCGAGCGAGAAAAATGGGGAAGTATGATGGAAGAATATTTTGAGACGAGAGAACCTTTACGTCTCGTAGTCTTAATCATTGATAGTCGTCATGATCCGACTCGCGACGATATGCAGATGGTGGAATACCTTCATTATTTAGAAATACCGTTACTTATCATAGCAACAAAGCTTGATAAAGTACCACAAAGTAAGCGGGCTAAACAATTGAAAGCAACAAAAGCAATGTTTTCATCGTATGATGATGTGACAATTATACCATTTTCAGCAGAAACTGGAGAAAACAAAGATAAAGTATGGTCAGCAATGGAAGCATATTTATAAATGAAAATAAGGCTGTGGGGATGATGTCCACAGCCTCTATATCGTAGCTAAAAAGACAGATGAGGATAATAATGCCTCCCTGTCTTTTATTTATATAAAAGCAAATATGATAAAAAAGCTACAATCACATGATACGATATTCTTGCCAAAGTATGGGGGAAATATCGTATGATTATTTTTTGAACCGAAGTAAGTACACACCGAAAACGATCAGTGCTACTGGCCAAAAAGATTCAAGAAATTCAACTAGGCCATAGATCCATTTAAACCACTCGGGTAAAGTAACTGAGAAAATCATTAGTAAGGCAATTCCGATTAACACAGCCCCAGGAATTAAGCCTTTTTTCGTTCGTACATATCGGATAATAAAAGCTATTCCGGTTATTAATGCATAAGCTGACCAATGATCAAACCAAAAATCGTAATTTTCTAAACCATGAAAATGAATGCCTAGCCCGAGTAATAATGCTCCTGTAAAAATATGATCGTAATCATTTGTTGAATAACTATGAATTAAAAATGCAATCCCGATAATAATTAGGAAGGTTGGCCATGAGTAAAAAGGCGAAAAGATTTGTAGTTCTAATTGTTTAATTAAAAAATAAACACCAATACCGATTAAAATATATGCAATAAAAGCATCTTGTTTTTTCATTGAAGTCCTCTTTTCATAAGATTGATACTATACTATCATAGTATATTGGCAAAAATCCAACAAGTAGTGAAGTGTAATTAATGCTATTTTACAATAAAGCTAATTTATAATAAATATAAACTGCGACATAAATGCTTGGTTGTTTTTCACCGCGGACCGTTGCTTTCCGCGGTGCCACGAAGAATTGTAGTTCATTCTTCGCACCTCAGACTCGTGAGAAGTCAACGGTCCTCCGCTTCAAACAGCCAACTTGGGTAGTGATTGCACCATCGTAGTTTTGATGGTTGTCATTTACATTAATTAATATATTCTACCTACATCAGCGTAGGAAAAACACGAAGACTCCAGTGGGAAAGCGAAGTGTTTTTCGGAGCGATGGTGCTTAGTTTTGTTAATATTACAATTTTCACTACGTCGCAATTTCCGTCAACTGTAATAGTCAAGCTTCATTGGAACGTTCCGAACCTCATATTGTAGTGGCGTAGTATATTTTGTAAAGATGAAATTGATTCGACTTATGTAAATGATGCATAAACCTTCTTTCAAACTCATAAAATGAATCAGATAATCGTTTGAAGAAGATTGAAGTAGGAGGAGGTTTAAGATTGGAACAACAT
>JAPFCO010000457.1 GCA_026169505.1 Pseudogracilibacillus sp. | reverse complement strand
GAATTAGACCCACGTATCATCCCTGGCGGTGAAAACTTGAAGGTTACTTTGGAACGTGTTATCCCATTCTGGGAAGACAACATCGCTCCAGACTTGTTAGATGGCAAGAACGTTATCGTTGCCGCACACGGTAACTCATTACGTGCCTTGACAAAATACATTGAAAACATCTCTGATGAAGACATCATGGACGTTGAAATGGCAACAGGTCAACCAGTTGTTTATGAATTGGACGACAACTTAAACATTGTCTCCAAAGAAAAGCTTTAAGATAAAGCCTTTCGATAAAAGCGTGATCTCCTAAGTGAGACCACGCTTTTTTTTACATATCGTGACGATTTATGACGAATAAATGACGAGTTAGGACAAATATTAGGAGATTGGTGCGTCCCGAGAAATAAATTGAAGGAAGTACCCAAACCACCCTAACTACCCAAACTATCTAGCCGCTTCACTCTTTATATACCTTAAAGTAGGTTAACATAATATGAATTAAAAATTCAAAATTTTACTAGATATTTGTTTCTTATATAATAGAATTATAGAAAAATAATAATGTTGACTGGAGTACTAAAATGATAATTACTGAAATTGAAGATAGAATTACGGATATTATTCATCATGATAACCATGATGAATTCATTTATGATTTCCTATCTATCTACGACTTCCCTAAAGCAACAATAACAAAATTACGTAAAGGGACTAATAATCTCGCTAAAGAATCAGGTGCAGTTTATCTCAAAAACCGTCTATACTACCATCAGGTTGTAAATGATGGTCAATTAATGCAAAGGTTTGTAGAGCTTAAACAAAAAGTTAATGAGTTAAATGCAAAACCTCGTTATATTATGGTGACAGATTTTGAAAGTGTCCTTGCTGAAGACACTAAGACAGGTGATACCCTTGACGTCGAATTTGAGCGGTTACCACAAAAGTTTGAATTCTTTTTAGCTTGGAACGGAATTGAAAAGGCTGACTTTGATAAAGAAAATCCAGCTGATATTCGCGCAGCCGAACGGTTTGCTAAACTCTATGATGTAGTGATCAAAGATAACCCAGATGTAAGTCGTCATGGATTAAACTTATTTCTAATTCGGATATTATTCTGCTTATTTGCTGAAGATACTGATATCTTTCAGAAAAATATCTTCACTAATCGGATCAAAGCATTAACTAAAGAAGATGGATCGGATTTAGATAAATTTTTTCAGGATCTATTTGGTGTCTTAGATGTAAACAAAGATAACCGTCCGAGTGATACACCAAGTTGGCTGGATGACTTTCCATATGTTAACGGTGATCTTTTTAAGGAACAACATGAGTCACTTAAGTTTACTACTCTTTCTCGGAAATTAATTATTGATGCTGGCGAAAAATTAGAATGGGATCAGATTAATCCAGATATTTTGGGATCGATGATTCAGGCAGTGGCCAGTGAAGAAAGTCGTAGTCATTTAGGGATGCACTATACGTCGGTCCCAAACATTATGAAAGTCATCAAGCCACTCTTTTTAGATGAATTAAGGCAATGGTTTGAGGAGTCTAAAGGTCATCCAGCTAAGTTAGAAAGATTATATGATCGAATCGGTAAAATTAAATTTATGGACCCAGCATGTGGATCGGGTAATTTCCTAATTATTACGTATAAGGAATTGCGACAATTAGAAATCGATATTCTAAAGGAGCAAAATAGTATGGGGTTTGCTACAATGTATGTCCCTTCTGTTACCCTCGATCAATTTTATGGCATCGAAATTGATGACTTTGCCACTGATGTGACTAGACTGTCATTATGGATCGCCGAACACCAAATGAATAAAATATTAGAACATGAGATCAATAATGCTGTACGCCCTACACTTCCATTGCAACATGCAGGAGCTATCGTGTGTGATAATGCTCTTAGAACCGATTGGGATAAAGTGTTACCACATGAAAAAGATGATGAAATTTATTTGTTCGGTAATCCTCCATATTTAGGATATTCATTGCAAACAAAGTCGCAGAAGGATGATATGCAACGCGTCTTTGGAAACGAATTAAATTATAAAAGATTGGATTATATCTCGGCATGGTTTTTTAAAGGTGCAGAATTTATAAAAGATATAAATGGAGCTTTATCTTTTGTTACTACTAATTCTCTAACACAAGGTGAACAGGTTGCTAAGTTTTGGCCGTATATTATTGATAAGTGTTCAATAAATTTTGCATATCCTTCAATTATTTGGAAAAATAATGCTGCCCATAATGCTGCAGTAGTTGTTTCAATAATAGGTCTTGTCCCAAAGGATAAAAATAATCTCTCGAAAAAAATTTATACTGAAAATAATCTAGTAAAGCAAGTAAAAAATATTAATCCTTATCTTGTAGACGCGCCAAATATAATTGTTTATAGTCAAAAACTATCTTTATTTAAGCTACCTAAAATAACTAATGGGAATAGACCTGTCGATGGTGGACATTTAATTTTAGATAAAGAACAAAGAGATTACTTAGTAAATAATTACCCCATTACTAAGACAATATGTAAGCAGATGCTAGGCGCTAGTGAATTGCTTAAAAGTAAAAAAAGGTATGTATTGTGGATGCCTTCAATGAAAACGTATAAAATTGTTTCAGATATACCATTTATTGCTGACAGGGTAAAACAAGTAAAGTCATTTCGTGAACAAGGTGGTTCATCTGCTCAAAGTGTGGTAGATGAACCATGGTCGTTTTTCCTTAAAAAGGAATATATTGATAGTCTAAAAAAATTCCATCTTAATACGGATCATACTAGACAAATGCTAAGTATTATTATACCAAGGCACTCCTCTGGTAAAAGATATTATATTCCTATGGGAATAGTCGATGAAAGTAAGTTGATTTCAGATTCAGCTAACGCTATTTACAATGCTCCTTTATGGTTATTAGGAATCCTTGAGTCTAAGATGCATATGACTTGGGTAAATGCTATAGGTGGAAAACTGAAGAACGATTATCGATATTCAGGGAATTTAATTTATAATACCTTCCCAGTTCCAGAATTATCGACACGTCGCAAAAATGAAATCGAAGAACTGGTCTGGAAAATTCTTGATATTCGTGATGAAGAAGGTAGCACTTTGTCTGATTTATATGGTTCGCCATTAGCTGAAAAAAATCCAAAGCCAATGAATGAGCGTTTGTTAGCTGCTCATCAAGAACTAGATAGGGTGGTAGATCGTGCATATCGTGACCGTCCATTTAAAGACGATGATGAAAGATTAGCATTGTTACTTGATATGTATAGCCAGAAAATTGGTGAAGAAGATGAGTGAGATATCTGTAATACTATTAAACGATATTGAAGATCAGCTGGTAAAATTATTTACAGGTAATGATATTATTTCACTAACCTGCGATTTTGCTGACAGCGTAGGTGAACAAGTCACTTTTCATGCAGTTGATTTTAATTCGAAAAAAGAAATATTATCACGTAATATAAGTGATCTTAGTGATGGCGCCAAAATTAAGTTTTTTAGTGAAATTAAGAAGATAAGAAAGGTATCTAAAAATCAAGAGTTAGTTAGACAAATAGATCAGCTTATATCGGACGCCACTAGTAGTTCTACAAATGCTAGAATTGCTGTGAGTGAATTGATGGAAAGCTATTCTCCCAAATTAAAACAGGTTTGGACTGATGCCCTAAAATCTTATGATAATGAGGATTTTAGAAATGCTCTTGATTCTATCAGATTAGCCTTAGAATTACTTTTAAAACAAGTTTTGAATAACAATAAATCACTTGAAAATCAAAAAAATGATTTAGGGAGATACCTCCAAAAAAGAGGTATCTCTTCTCAATTCAGAAATCTACTTATTAGAGTTTTGGAGATGTATGAGAAAATACAAAATGATCATGCTAAGCATGATCTACCAACTCAATTAGGACGTGAAGAAATATCGTTTCTAATGAATCAGGGTACATTACTGATTAGATTTATTGATAATTGTGAAAAGAAAGGAGAAACTAATGAAAAATAAGAATGTAGTCGAAGTCAGTTACCATCAGACCGGTAAAAGTACTAATACAAATGAACTTGGAATGCGAGAAATGCAAGCACGCGTATACCAACATAGAAATTCAAAGTATATTTTAGTTAAAGCTCCACCAGCGTCTGGTAAGTCGAGAGCGTTGATGTTTGTAGCTTTAGATAAGTTGGCTAATCAAGGAGTAAAAAAGGTTATTGTTGCAGTTCCCGAAAGATCGATCGGTAGTTCATTCAAGGATACTGACCTAGTTAAATATGGTTTTTATGAAGACTGGAAAATCAATTCTAAGTATGATTTAACGACAAATGGTGGATCAGAAAGAAAAGTTAAACGACTCAAAGAATTTTTACGTGCTGATGATGGTCGTATCT
>JAPFCO010000429.1 GCA_026169505.1 Pseudogracilibacillus sp. | reverse complement strand
TTAAATCATTTAGAACAAAAACGTTTAAGTGAATATATAGGTGCGATGAATGTAGTAATGTTTGCCCCTGAAGATCTAGCATTAGTAAAAGGATCTCCACAAGTTCGGCGCAGGTTTATCGATATGGAACTTGGTCAAATAAAACCAATGTATCTGTACCATTTAGGTCAATATCAAAAATTACTAAAGCAACGAAACCATATGTTGAAACAATTGCAATATGATAAAGGATCAGATATTACTTTTCTGCATATTTTGACAGAACAATTAGTCAAGCATGCAGCAGCAATTCTAAGAAAACGATTTGACTTTTTAACGCTCCTAAGAAAATGGGCACAACCAATTCATTTTCAAATAAGTCGTGAATTAGAAGACTTGCGTATCGTCTATGATTCCAGTATAGAAGTATTAGAAGACGATGATGAGGAGAAACTAGAACAAAAGTATACTGAAGCCTTTGCTAGGAGCGAACAAAATGAATTAAGACGTGGAACGACATTGGTTGGACCACATCGAGATGATCTTATATTTTATATTAATGATAAAGATGTAAAGCTATTTGGATCTCAAGGTCAACAACGTACGACTGCATTATCATTAAAGTTAGCAGAAATTGATTTAATTTATGATCAAGATGGTGAATATCCAATTTTATTACTTGATGATGTACTTAGTGAATTAGATGATTTTAGGCAATCTCACTTATTAAGTACAATACAAGGTAAAGTACAAACCTTCGTTTCTACAACGAATATCGATGGAATAAACCATGATACTTTGGAACAAGCTTCCATTTATAGAGTAGAGAATGGAAACTTGACCTCATATTAAAATAAAAGGAATGTGGACATTGTTTATTTATATTGGAAATAACCATGTTGTCGAATCAAAATATATTATTTCAATTTTAGATGTTCAATTGGAACGAACTTCTTCCAAGTTACAGAAACTGGTTGATGATTTTAAACAACAGGATAAATTATATGGAGAAGAAGAAAGTGCTAAATCGATTGTGATAACGGATGATGTTTTATATTATAGTCCGCTTTCCACGTTGACATTGAAGAAAACAAAGAAAAATATGTAAGACCTTTAACTATGAAATGTGGGTGAATGGATAAATGGAAGAAAAAGTAGTCAATAATCAAGAATATAATGCAGGACAAATTCAAGTTTTAGAAGGCTTAGAAGCGGTTAGAAAAAGGCCGAGTATGTATATTGGTTCTACAAGTTCACGAGGGTTACACCATCTAGTATGGGAAATTACAGACAACAGTATTGACGAGGCTTTAGCCGGACATTGTGATTTAATTGATGTCATTATTGAAGAAGATAATAGTATTACAGTAAAAGACAATGGACGAGGAATTCCAGTTGATATTCATGATGATTCTGGTAAACCAGCTGTTGAACTTATTTTAACGGTGCTACATGCTGGTGGTAAGTTCGGTGGTGGCGGCTATAAAGTATCGGGTGGTCTTCATGGCGTTGGTGCGGCGGTAGTAAATGCTTTATCCTCTCATTTAGAAGTGTATGTTCATCTTGATGGTAATATCCACTATTTACGATTTGAAAAAGGCGAGCCACAAGGGCAAATAGAAATTATCGGTGATACAGAGATAACAGGTACAACGATTAATTTTAAGCCGGATCCAGAGATTTTTACAGAAACAACAGAGTACGATTATGATATTTTAAAAAGCCGTTTACGTGAATTAGCTTATTTAAATCGTAAGCTAACGATCACATTAGAAGATAAACGTCAGGCAGATAAAGAAAAAGAATCGTTTTATTATGAAGGTGGTATTAGTTCATACGTTGAGTTTATGAACCGATCGAAAGAAGTGTTGCATGAACCAATTTATGCGGATGGAGAAGACCAAAATGTATCCATCGAAGTTGCGATTCAGTATAACGATGGTTATGCAAGCAATTTGTATTCATTCGCTAACAATATTAATACACATGAAGGTGGAACACATGAAGCAGGATTTCGAACTGCTCTCACTCGTGTGATCAATGACTATGCACGTCGTAGTAATTTATTTAAAGAAGATGATGAGAACTTAACAGGAGACGATGTTCGTGAAGGAATGACAGCTATCGTCTCTATTAAACATACGGACCCACAATTTGAGGGACAAACGAAAACAAAACTAGGTAATAGTGATGCAAGAACTGTAACTGATTCAGTCTTTAGTGAAGCATTCTCAAAATTCTTATTTGAAAATCCTAGCATTGGAAGACTGGTTGTAGAAAAAGGAATTATGGCATCGCGTGCAAGAGTTGCTGCTAAAAAGGCGCGAGAGTTAACACGTCGTAAAAATGCGCTAGAAATTTCAAATTTACCAGGTAAACTTTCAGATTGTTCCTCAAGAGATCCGGCGATTAGCGAATTGTATATCGTGGAGGGGGACTCTGCTGGTGGATCCGCCAAGCAAGGTCGAGATCGTCATTTCCAAGCAATTTTACCGTTACGAGGTAAGATTTTAAACGTTGAAAAGGCGCGTTTAGATCGAATTTTATCGAATAATGAAGTTAGAATGATGATCACTGCTTTAGGAACAGGTATTGGCGAGGATTTTGATATTACAAAGGCCCGTTATCACAAAGTTATTATTATGACGGATGCGGATGTAGATGGTGCTCATATTCGAACATTGTTATTAACATTCTTCTATCGTTATATGAAACCATTATTAGAGTATGGATATATATATATTGCTCAACCACCATTATATCAAGTGAAACAAAGTAAGAAGATTCATTATGTATATAATGATCAAGCGCTAGATGATTTATTAGCTGAGTTACCCAAATCACCTCGACCTGATTTACAACGTTATAAAGGTCTAGGGGAAATGAACGCAGATCAATTATGGGAAACAACGATGAATCCTGAATCACGCACATTACTCCAAGTAGATTTAAAAGATGCAATAGAAGCAGATGAAGTCTTTAATATTTTAATGGGAGATAAAGTAGAACCGCGTAGAGCTTTTATAGAAGAAAATGCGGACAATGTGCAAAACTTAGATGTATAATAAGACGTAATGGGTCCATTGGGAGGTTTATAACAAGTGGAAGAACGATCAAATGTAGAACAAATAAATATTAGTGATGAAATGCGAACGTCATTTCTAGATTATGCAATGAGTGTTATTGTATCAAGGGCAATTCCAGATGCTAGAGATGGATTAAAGCCGGTACACCGACGAATCTTATTTGCAATGCATGATTTAGGTATGACATCAGATCGAGCTTTTAAAAAGTCAGCTCGTATCGTAGGGGACGTTATAGGTAAGTATCATCCACATGGTGACTCTGCCGTTTATGAGGCGATGGTACGGATGGCGCAAGATTTTAGCCACCGTTATTTACTTGTTGATGGACATGGTAACTTTGGTTCTGTTGACGGTGATTCAGCTGCAGCAATGCGTTATACTGAGGCTAGAATGACAAAATTATCGATGGAATTATTAAGGGATATTAATAAAGATACGGTTGATTATACGGATAACTATGATGGTTCAGAAAGAGAGCCGGTCGTATTTCCATCTCGTTTCCCGAACCTTTTAGTGAACGGTTCTTCGGGTATTGCGGTTGGGATGGCAACAAATATTCCACCTCATAATTTAGGGGAAGTAATTGATGGTGTTTTAGCAGTAAGTAAAAATCCTGATATAACAGTCGATGAGTTAATGGAAGAACATATTCCAGGCCCAGACTTTCCGACAGCTGGAATGATTCTAGGCCGTAGTGGCATTCGAAAGGCGTATGAAACAGGACGTGGATCGATTACACTTCGTGCGAAAGTTGAAACAGAAGAAAATAAAAATGGTACAACAACTCTTTTAGTGACTGAGTTACCTTATCAAGTGAATAAAGCTAAATTAATTGAAAAGATTGCGGAACTTGTTCGTGATAAGCGCATTGATGGGATAACAGAGTTAAATGATGAATCAGACCGTAATGGGATGAGAATTGTAATGCGTTTACGCCGTGATGTCAATACGGACGTTGTATTAAACAACTTATATAAATATACTGCATTACAAACGACATTTGGTATTAATACACTCGCTTTAGTTGAAGGTAAACCAAAGGTACTAACATTAAAACAATGTCTAGAACATTATTTGGATCACCAAGTCGTCATTATTCGTCGTCGGACACAGTTTGAATTAAATAGAGCAGAAGCTCGTGCCCATATTTTAGAAGGATTGCGAATTGCTTTAGATTATTTGGACGAAGTGATTGCATTAATTCGTGGATCAAATACGACTGAAATTGCACGTACAGGTCTAATGGAACGTTTTGAGTTATCTGAAAAGCAAGCACAAGCAATTTTAGATATGCGTCTCCAACGTTTAACAGGTTTAGAACGAGACAAAATTGAAGATGAGTATAATACTTTATTAGAATTAATTAAGGAATTAACTGAAATTCTAGCAGATGATCAACGAGTACTAGAGATCATTCAAGAAGAATTAACGGAAATTAAAGAGAAATTTAATGATGAACGTCGTACGGAAATTACCTTTGGTGGCGTAGACTTCTTTGAGGATGAAGACCTCATTCCAGAAGAAAATATTATCGTTACACTAACACATAAAGGTTATATAAATCGATTACCTTCTACGACCTATCGCACACAACATCGTGGCGGGCGTGGTGTTCAAGGAATGGGTACACATGAAGATGATTTTGTGGAGCACTTAATATCAACGTCAACCCATGATACGATATTATTCTTTACGAACAAAGGAAAAGTATATCGTCTAAAAGGATATGAAATTCCGGAATTCAGTAGAACGGCAAAAGGTATTCCGCTCGTCAATTTATTACAAATTGAAGCAGATGAATGGGTTAACACAGTCATTTCAGTAGATGAGTTCTCAGAAGACGGATTTTTATTCTTTACGACAAAACGTGGACAGTCTAAACGGGTATCATTACCAAACTTTGCAAACATTCGCCGTGGGGGGCTAATAGCCGTCACATTACGGGATGAAGATGAGTTAATTTCTGTACGCTTAACAGATGGTACGAAAGATATTGGTATTGCTACAAAACAAGGTTATATTATTCGTTTTGATGAGAGTATGGTTCGTTCCATGGGACGAGTTGCTTCAGGTGTACGTGGTATTCAATTACGTGATGACGATGAAGTCGTCTCAATGGAGATTATGGAAGAAGATTCCTATGTTTTGCATGTGACGAATAAAGGAATTGGAAAACGTTCCGAAGAATCTGAGTACCGCAGAACAAATCGTGGTGGTAAAGGATATTTTGTTTGTCGTTTAACGGATGATACTGGAGAAGTAGTAACAGTGAAGCTCGTTACTGGAGAAGAAGATTTAATGTTAATAACGGTTGATGGTGTGTTAATTCGTATTCCAGTTGATGGAATTCCAATTACTGGCAGGAGTACCCAAGGTGTTCGTCTGATTCGTTTACAAGGCGATGAGGAAGTTGCAACTGTTGCGAAGATTATGGACGAAGAAGATGAAGATGAGGAAACGGCTGAAACAGAAGCCCTATCAGCTGAAGAAGATACGAATGTAGAAGATAGTGTAGAAGTAAAAGATGAAGATCAAAATCCAGAAGAGTGATTCACCATATATAAAAGAAAGAGCTAGCCTTTCAACGTAAGGCGAGTTCTTTTTCTTTTATCATCACCTCTTTCTTTATATTTTACTATAAATACGTTATTATTTTAATAATGTAGTCAATTTCATCGGACAGATTTATTGCTACACTACTACCACTTACAGTTGAATTGGTCCCAACTACAGTTGGTAGCAACGTAGCAGGATTAGGTAATGATGAAATGGATTCAATGATCAATAGATTTCAATTCATTTTTAGCAGATAAGAAAATATATAAATTTCCTTACTGCATAAGTGCAACTAAGTAGATATAAAGGATTGCACTCCAGAGTATAAGGGTTCTAAGAAAAAATCCATTTTCAAGAACTCTTTTAAAGATAACCAAGTTTTTTCATATATATTACCAAGGGAGGAAATAGATAGTGAGTAAATTTGTAAAAGAAGGGTTAACATTCGATGATGTATTGTTAGTGCCAGCTAAATCTGAAGTATTACCAAAGGATGTCAATGTTCGCACCGTACTATCATCCAGATTGAAATTAAGTTCACCGTTTATTAGTGCTGGGATGGACACAGTAACAGAGGCAGATATGGCAATTTCGATGGCAAGACAAGGTGGATTCGGTGTGATTCATAAAAATATGTCGATTGATGAACAGGCGGAAATGGTGGATCGCGTAAAACGCTCAGAAAGTGGCGTTATAACGAATCCTTTCTTCTTAACACCTGAACATCAAGTGTATGATGCAGAGCATCTCATGGGCAAATTTAAGATCTCTGGAGTGCCAATCGTTAATAATGTCGATGAACAGAAATTAGTTGGTATTTTAACGAACCGTGATCTTCGTTTTATAGAAGATTATTCGATTATGATTTCGGAAGTAATGACAAGTGAAGATTTAATTACAGCGGATGTAGGTACAACTTTAGAAGAAGCACAAAAAGTATTACAACAATATAAAATTGAGAAACTCCCATTGGTAGACAGTAATAATATATTACGTGGATTAATTACGATTAAAGATATAGAGAAAGTAATTGAATACCCTAACTCAGCTAAAGATGATCAAGGACGATTAATCGTTGGTGCAGCAGTAGGCGTTACGAATGACACGATGAAGCGAATCGGACAATTAGTCGATGCACATGTTGACGTTATTGTGATTGATACGGCTCACGGTCACTCTAAAGGTGTGTTAGAACAAGTTAAAAAAGTAAGAGAAACATATCCAGACTTAAATATCGTTGCTGGAAATGTTGCGACAGCAGAAGCAACAAAAGATTTAATTGAAGCTGGAGCAAATATTGTAAAAGTAGGTATTGGTCCTGGTTCGATTTGTACAACAAGAGTTATTGCTGGA
This sequence comes from Pseudogracilibacillus sp., assembly GCA_026169505.1. Classification (GTDB taxonomy): domain Bacteria; phylum Bacillota; class Bacilli; order Bacillales; family Amphibacillaceae; genus Pseudogracilibacillus. The sequence goes on along the minus strand of JAPFCO010000429.1, from coordinate 4,551 downwards.
ATTGGTGTACCTCAAATTACTGCAATTCACGATTGTGCAACCGAAGCAGCTAAGCATGGTGTTCCGATTATTGCGGACGGAGGAATTAAGTTTTCTGGTGATGTTGTAAAAGCATTAGCTGCGGGAGCTCATGCAGTTATGTTAGGAAGTCTTTTTGCAGGAGTATCAGAAAGTCCAGGGGAAATGGAAATTTTCCAAGGTAGACAATATAAAGTATATCGAGGAATGGGTTCATTATCAGCAATGAAATCAGGCTCAAAAGACCGCTATTTCCAGGAGTCAGATGATGTGAAAAAGCTTGTTCCAGAAGGTATAGAAGGAAGAGTTGCTTATAAAGGTGCATTGGCAAATACTTTGCATCAGTTAGTAGGTGGATTACGTGCAGGTATGGGTTACTGTGGTACACCTGATTTAGAGGCATTACGTACTGATGGACAATTTATTCGGATTACGAATGCTGGATTGAAAGAAAGTCACCCACATGAAGTAAATATTACAAAAGAAGCACCCAATTATACAATTAATTAATCAAATAAGTCAATTTCGTCCTAATAAAAAAACTGTTGCACCGATACGATATGTAGTTAATAAATCCACAATGTAACTACATGTCGAATTGTTGTGGCGGTAAACTTGTATGATAAAAACAGACATGAAAAAGAGATCATTTTATAATGTCATATCATGAATTATCGTGATAAAATAGTAAAGGTTAAATCTATTTTGGAGGTAAGAGGATTGATTAATAAGTACAAAAATAAATTGTTTATGTTAGTCGTTGTAACAATTGCATGTTTTATCATGCAACCTGACATAACAGAAGCACAGACGATAGATACGAAAGCAAAATCAGCAATTATCGTTGATGTAGACACGGGAAAGGTTTTATATGCGAAAGATGCAGATGAAGCATTACCTCCAGCTAGTATGACGAAAATGATGACGGAATATATCGTTTTGGAACACATTGCCAATGGTGATATTTCATGGGACACAACGACTCAAATAAGTGATTTTGCCTATTGGGTTTCAGGAAACGATAGTTTTTCTGGACTTGGTTTAACACAAGATGTTGATTATACAGTGAAAAGTCTTTACGAAGCAATGGCGATTTATTCAGATAACGGAACATCCGTAGCGTTAGCAGAACTGATTGCAGGTTCTGAAGGTGAATTCGTTGAAATGATGAATGAAAAGGCGGAAGAACTTGGCTTAACGGATGCAAAATTTGTGAATTCCACAGGCTTAGATAATGAATCATTAGATGGTAAACATCCAGAAGGTACGAAGCAAGATGATACAAATTTAATGTCTGCTCGTGATGCAGCAAATTTAGGTTACCATATTGTAAATGATTATCCAGAAGCATTAGAAATTTCAGGTATGCCGGAAACAGAATTTGATGGCGCGGAAATCCGCAATTACAATTGGATGTTAGATCATGATGCAGAGTATTTAAAACCGTATTATTATGAAGGTGTGGACGGGCTAAAAACTGGGAATACAGAATTAGCTGGTTATACATTTACAGCAACTGGAGAAAAAGACGGACAACGTCTTATTGTTGTTGTCATGAAAACGAAAGATGAAGATGAACGTTTTAAAGAAACAGCTAAATTATTTGATTACGGTTTTGATCAATTTGAAGAAACAGAATTATTCCCAGCAAACTACCAAGTAGAAGATGAATCAACTATCCCTGTTACAAAAGGGAAAGCAAAATCAGTTGACATTGCGATACAAGACGCTGTTTCTGTTCCGATAGAAAAAGGTTCTGAAGAAGGTTATAAAGTAGTTTATAATCTAGATGAAGAACTACTAAACGAAGATGGCGAATTGACAGCTCCCATTAAAAAGGGTGAAAAAGTAGGAAATGCTGAAATAGTTATTGACGAAGGCGAAGATTTTGGATATATTTTAGAAGGAAAAGAAAAAATAACGGTTGATCTTGTGACGACAGAAGAAGTAAAAAGTAAAAATTGGTTCAGCTTGATGTTAAGTGCAATTGGACAATTTTTCGTGAGCTTATTCGATAAAATCATAGGGTTATTCTAATCAAACTAGGGGGAATTTTGTGTGATTGACTTTAAAAAAGGCGGCGTCATTATGGATGTTGTTAACGCTGAACAAGCTAAAGTTGCAGAACAAGCTGGGGCTGTGGCAGTAATGGCACTTGAAAGAGTACCATCTGACATTCGTAAAGAAGGTGGAGTCGCTCGTATGGCGGATCCAACGATTACGGAAGAAGTGAAGAATGCGGTCTCGATTCCCGTGATGGCAAAAGGAAGAATCGGTCACATTGTAGAAGCACGTGTATTAGAATCTCTAGGTGTTGATTGTATCGATGAAAGTGAAGTATTAACACCAGCAGATGATATTTTCCATATTAAAAAATCTGATTTCTCTATTCCATTTGTATGTGGTTGCCGTAATATTGGGGAAGCTGCACGTCGTATTGGCGAGGGTGCACAAATGTTACGTACGAAAGGTGAACCAGGGACTGGAAATATTGTCGAAGCGGTTCGTCACTTACGTCAAGTACATGCAGAAATCAATCAAGTTGTTTCGATGAGTGCTGACGAAGTAATGGTATTTGCACGTGATCATCAAGCTCCTTTTGATGTATTAATGCAAATTCGTGAACTTGGTCGCCTACCAGTTATTAATTATGCAGCAGGTGGAGTTGCAACTCCGGCAGATGCAGCATTAATGATGGAGTTAGGTGCAGATGGTGTATTCGTTGGTTCAGGTATTTTCAAATCTGATAATCCCGAGAAGTTTGCCCGTGCGATTGTCCAAGCAACAGAGAACTACCAAGATTATCAGTTAATTGCAGAGTTATCTAAAGACTTAGGTACAGCAATGAAAGGTATTGAAATGAGCAATTTAGTCGGTTCGGATCGTATGGCAGACCGCAGTAACTAATAGTACTAGTTGCAATTTTAAATAATCATGCTATTGTATTGATAAGTGAATCAATTGCACAATTGATCCAAGTAAATAAACGAAAAGTTATGCGAGGAAATAGTAATAGATGTATTTTTCATTCAGAGAGTCGATGGTTGGTGCGAATCGATGGAAAAAACGTATGAATCCATCCTCAAACTAATTTATGATAAATAAATTCGGTGTTGTTCCGTTACAAACAAACGAGTTGGAAGATCTTTATATATCTTCAATTTTGGTGGCAACGCGGGATATACTCTCGTCCTTAATAGTTTATTAAGGACGAGAGTTTTTTAATGAGGATTTATAAGATAGATGGAGTTAATTAATATTTTATGAAAAATAGGAGGAAATAGATATGTTAGATCGAAAGTTATTAAGAAATCATTTTGATGAAGTGAAAGAGCGTTTAGAACGGCGTGGCGAAGATTTATCAGAGTTAATGAACTTTAGTACGTTGGATGAACAACGTCGAAAAATCATTGCAAAAGTAGAAGAAATTAAAGCGAAGCGAAATGAAACGTCTAAGCAAATTTCTGTTTTAAAGCGTGAGAAAAAGGACGCTGCGGAACTAATTGAAGAAATGCAAAATGTGGGCGCAGAGATTAAGGAACTTGATACTGAATTGGATGAAGTAGAGGAAAAATTAGATCATATTATGTATGCTATTCCAAATATCCCTCATGAAAGTGTGCCAATTGGTGAGAGTGAAGATGATAATGTGGAAGTTCGTACATGGGGTGAGAAGCCAGAGTTTTCATTTGAGCCGAAACCACATTGGGACGTTGCTACAGCATTAGATGTGCTTGATTTTGAACGGGCGGCGAAAGTAGCAGGAAGTCGTTTTGTTTTTTATAAAGGGCTTGGAGCACGTTTAGAACGAGCGTTAATGAGTTTTATGATGGATTTACATGCAGATGAGCATGGTTATGAAGAAATGATCCCACCTTTTTTAGTGAATCGTGAAAGTATGACTGGAACAGGGCAATTACCTAAATTTGAAGAGGATGCATTTTTAATTGAAGAATGGGATTACTTTCTAATTCCAACGTCAGAAGTGCCTGTTACAAATTATCATCGGGATGAAATATTGACTGGAGAAGAATTACCGAAAAAGTATGTCGCTCAAAGTGCATGTTTTCGTTCGGAAGCTGGATCAGCTGGCCGGGATACTCGTGGCTTAATTCGTCAGCATCAATTTAATAAAGTAGAATTAGTTCAGTTTGTACATCCAGATAATTCTTATGATACGTTAGAGGAATTAACAGGGCATGCTGAAAAAGTATTGCAATTATTAAATTTACCATACCGTGTCATGAGTATGTCAACAGGTGATTTAGGATTCACTGCTGCGAAAAAATATGATATTGAAGTGTGGATTCCAACCCAAGAAGTATATCGGGAAATTTCTTCTTGTTCAAACTTTGAGGACTTCCAAGCGCGTCGGGCAGGGATTCGCTATCGCAATGCGGAGGGCAAGCCAGCATATGTTCATACGTTAAATGGTTCAGGTCTTGCAGTTGGCCGTACAGTGACAGCTATTTTAGAGAATTACCAGCAAGAAGATGGCTCAGTTATCATACCAGAAGTACTACGCCCTTATAT
>JAPFCO010000221.1 GCA_026169505.1 Pseudogracilibacillus sp. | reverse complement strand
TTATGAACATGAGTGGGAGTGGAAGATACCCGAGTTACAATTAAAACTATTCATTCAAAGTATCGCTTGTAATCGGGAGCAGATTGGTTTTATGATCTGCTTTGAAAAAATATCTCAGTATAAATCGGCTGATCCAAATAGCACATCTGACTTTAAAGGGATTGTGGGAGAATCTTTAGAAATGAATCGGATGAAAGAAAAAGTCCAAGTGGTAGCTAAAACGAATGTACCGGTTCTTATTACTGGAGAAAGTGGAACAGGTAAAGAAATATTTTCACATGCAATTCATCGGGCTAGTTTACGTAAAGATGAACCATATATTGCAATCAATTGTGGTGCTATTCCTGATCATTTAATTGCTAGTGAATTATTTGGTTATGAAGCAGGCACTTTTACAGGGGGAGATCCTAAAGGAAGGATCGGTAAATTTGAAGAAGCGAATGGAGGAACTTTGCTATTAGATGAGATAGGGGAGATGCCTGTCGATCTGCAAGTTCATTTATTGCGAGTGCTGCAAGAGAAAGAGATTGTTCGTTTGGGGGCATCAAAATCAATCCCAGTCGATGTTAGAGTGGTAGCGGCAACGAATCAAGATATATCGGAACTAATCGATCAAGGTAAGTTTCGTTCCGATTTGTACTTTCGGTTGAATGTCGTAGAATTGCGGTTACCAGCTTTAAAAGAACGGATCGAGGATATAAGACTGCTTTGTGATTATTTTGTCAAAGATCTTGCGAAGACATATGGGAAACAAGTTCCGATCATCGATGAAGCGGTGTATCAATCATTTTATGAATATGATTGGCCTGGAAATATTCGTGAACTGATGAACGTATTGGAATATTCCGTTTTATTTAGTTACGAGAACAATATTTCTGTAGATGTTCTTCCTAAATCACTTTGGAAATTTAGTGAAATTAGGTTAGAAGGGGGCAATCCAAAGTTATCACCATTAGAACTTGAAGAAAAAATGAAGTTACATGAACTGATAATGGAAACAAATAATAATCTATCAGAAGTTGCGAGGCGATGTCAAATAGCACGAACGACCTTATATCGAAAATTAGATAAATATGATTTGAAATATTAAGTAGGGTAAAGAAGAGCTCAAAAAAATATACAGTCGTTCGAGATGACATGACAAATAAGAAATAAAAAGGCGATAGCTAAAACTGCTATCGCCTTGCTGTGTTGCTTTATTTTACTTTCGGAAGCGGCATTTTCACCCAATCTTCGTAAAAGGCATCGATATCTGGTTCGAAGTCATGAATGACAGGATACCAAGGCGTAACAGCCTCAACTTCTAATAATGTTGCACAAGATGGGCAATAGAATTCTCTTAATACTTGCCACTCTGGATCAGGTGACATTAATTTAGGATATACTTCATTCATTTTCTCTTCACTATCCCGAACGAAAATATTAGCATGAACTTTCCAGTTTTCTTTATAGTCACAAAATTCATGTCCACAGTCACATTTGATCAGACGCTTACCGTTCTCCTTCTGCACAATATATAAATGTAATCCAAACGGTAATAGAATTGTGTCATCCCAACTTACTTTATTTTGCATGACTTCTAAATAAATTTCGAATCTTTCTGCATCTTTGTGACCCGACATCATATCTTTCACTTGATACCACTCTAAAGTTCCTTCTACGAGCTCATTAATAACCTGCTTGTCGTATTTTGCCATTTTCTCATCACCTTTCTTATGATATTGTTTCTTTATCAAAACGATTAATATGTCTGCCAAGCTTTGTTACATCAAAATCATCTTCATAGACCATCCAGTCTTCATCAAGCTCCCAGAATTCTTTAAATTGATCGGTAAACTGTTCACTTAATGCAAAACTTTGTGCATACATGTTTTGGACTTGTGGTGAAGCATTTTTGTTTAAAATTTCTTGTTTTTCTTGTTTCATCCATTCTTTTGTAGGAGTACTTCTTGATAGACGATCTTTTCTTATTTGTTTCCGTTTTTGAATGGTTTTCTCCAGATCTACTTTGTATTCACCATTTTCTTCTGTAAATACACATCCGTAAACAGATTCCGCGTAACGCGGTAACACATATCTTTCATTTAAATCTGATTCAACGTCTGCTGGACGACGGTCTAGTGGATCACCGAATCCTGGACCACCTCTTAAATAGTTCATAATGACGTCATAGTCACCAAACTCTTCTTGTGTAGATACAGCTTGTCTATCACGATATAAACGGCCAGCGTTCATGTTATCTTCGTAAGTTGGGTTATCGGGATCAACATCTGCACCTAAAGGAAGTGGTAGTTTCTTCTCAATTCTTTCTTTTAAGTCCGTATCATATGCGGTAAAGCGATAACCTGCGGAAGCTGGGTATCCACCCATCAAGCCACAATCGGTTGCCATTGCTCCAGCTCCAGCAACGAACATAGTCCACTCTTTAGCGCCCCAACCAAGTCTTAGTGACTGCCAACCATTTCCACCTCGGTACTTACCTGCACCGCCCGATCCTGGCAAGACTTCTCTACCTAAATAAACAAGTGGCTCTAATAACTCCCAAATTTCCATGTCACCCATATCACCTTCAGGGTTCCATAATGCTGCCGAATGGCTAATGCCATCTTTTACCGCACTAGCTCCGACTCCACTTGCTGCTGTTTCAAAGCTATTTAATGCAGAGAGCTCTCCATATTGGTCAATTCCTCCACCTTGCAACCAATTGGAAGTATGTCCATTTCCGGCATTAATTTCTTCAAGAAATCCTCTTCCAAAGTAGCCACGACTTAACCCACGCCACAGTGGTGTCCAGCCTGCTACTAATGCATGCCATGTATTAGAGTGGGCTGACCGGATATCGTCAGGGTTAAACCAGGAACCTAATGGAATACCGAAATCACTGGCATAATATGCCCCATCATTTATTCGATCATTAGGTACAAGGGTTTGTGAAAGCATGACCCAGATTCCACTCGTAATTGAAACCGGAGTTGCATTGAATGGATGCCATCCCCAACGGCTTGATCCTTCAAAATCAATTTCAAGGTGTGCATTTTTATGAACGGTAATTTCTGATGGTGTATGCATGATTTGATCTTGTTGAGCGAATTTAGGTAAATCTAATCCTTCGAAAGGAACATCAATAAACGATGCACCACGATATTTACCAGGAATAAGCATTGTTTTTACTTGGTTAACAAAACCACGTCTTCCATCCTCGATGATTTCTCGACTGAATTTTTTATATGCATCTACGCCTTCTTCTTCAATAACATCTAGCACAAGGTCACGAATCATATGACAACCAGCTACTCGCGTCTTTTCATCTAACGTCCAATACTTTGAAGCACGAACAGAACGTGTACTTTCTAATAACCAGTCTTTTGATAATGTATCATTTTGGCCTATTTTTCGACATGTTACTTGGTAACCATCGTCATATCTTTGTACAGGACCCATTGGCATACTTCCTGGACCGCTAGCACCTGTGTCTATAACGTGGGTCACTCCACCAACCCAACCAATCAGTTCCTCTTCCCAAAAGATAGGGACTAACGTGTGAACGTCACAAGTATGCACATTACCAACATGGTTATCATTATTACAAAATATATCTTTATCTTCAATTCCAGGATTATCTTCATAATCATTCTCTATCATAAATTTAATTGCTGCCCCCATTGTACCAACGTGAATAATGATCCCTGTTGACGTAACGATGGAATCAGCCTCTGGCGAATAAAGGCTGAAACATAATTCACCTTCTTGTTCTACGATAGGGGATGCTGCTACTTTTTTTGCTGTTTCTCTAGCATGTACAACACCACCACGTAATTTAGAATATATTTTCTCGAAACGAATCGGATCGGAATTTTTAAAAGGTAAATCAGTTAATCCGGCATAGTGACCAGTTTCTTTACTAACTTGATCAATTTCTTGGCGCATTTCTTTTAATGTTTTCCCGTCCCAACCAATTGGCTTTTTTATATTTTCAACTTCTTGTAATCGTTTTGCCAATATGAAAACCTCCTTAAATTATTTTGAAATTAATCTAGTTCTTTTAAATGGAAAATCCTATTTTCATCTAAATATGTTTCAAAACCAATCGGAACAACTAAAGTTGTAGCGGTTGATTCAATAATTGAAAATGATCCAAGTTTATTTCCAGGAAGTAACTTTTCCATCTCATAAATATCTGCATTGATCCATTCTCCATCCCAATAAACATCGCGTGTTCCTAAGTAAGATTCTTCTGGTGGTGTTTCTTCCGTCAAAGATTCTTTTGGAATCTTTGGTTGTGCTACTTCTACAACCCCACGGACGATTGCAGCTGTAATGGAATAACCTAACTCTGGTGATAAAGCGGATTTTGCGTAAACTTTCTCGTACGTATCTTCAAAAGCTTTAACTAATTTTCGGTAATCGCTTACATTTTCAAATACTTCAATTGGTGCTTCAATTTCTAAATCATTCAACTGCCCTTGATATTGCATGCGGAAAAGTAATCGATATTTAACTTCATCACCTGTGTACCCATTTTTATGGAACTCGTCACTAACTCTTGCTTTAAGCTCGTCCCACGCTGCTTGAAGTTCGCTTCCAGCTTCGATAATTTGATCATCAGACGCTTTTTCTGCTACGTTTAAATCTAATGTTTTATCATAACGATATTCAAAATCTGCTGCTCCACATCCAAATGCAGAAAAACCAGCTGCCCAAGCAGGTATTAATATATCTTCAAACCCTAATCCTTTTGTATAACCAGCAGTATGAAGTGGTCCACCACCACCATAAGAGAAACAAACATATTGAGAAGGAGAGTATCCTTTACCTAAAATCATTGATTCTAGATAGTTTTTTAATTGAGATTCTAACAACTCTGTTACTCCAAATGCTGCATCTTCTACGGATAAACCTAATGGATCTGCTACTTGTTCTTTTACTGCTTGATATGCTCGCTCTCTTGAAAGTTGGATTGTTCCACCAATGAAGTTATCTGGATTAATTAATCCTAACACAACATGACAATCGGAAACTGTTACTGTTTCGATCCCACTTTCGGGATTACAAACGCCAACTAATGATCCTGCACTATCAGGTCCTAAAGTTAAATTACCGTAGTTTGGATCAATTCGAACATAACTACCAGTTCCTGCTCCTGTTGTATCCATTGAAACAAGTGGTAAAGAGAGCACGAGTCTAGCCATGTCAGGACTTGAATCTATTGCTAAATCTCCTTCGGTAATTAATCCGATATCAAAACTTGTTCCACCAATATCGGAGCAGGCAACATTTTTAATGCCTAAGTTATCACTTAAATATTTTGCTCCAACCATTCCACCAATCGGTCCTGATACAGCAGTACGAGCTAACTCATTTGCCTGAATACTAATCGTTCCTCCGTGACTTGCCATAATTCGAAGGTCGAAGTTAGCTCCGTTATCCTGGAGAGATTGCTCCAACTTTTCTAATGTCTTTCGAGATGGTTCGGCTGCATATGCTTCAACAATTGTTGTATTCGTTCGATGTGACTCTTTTCTGACAGGATAATAATCAGTTGTTGCAAATACTTTTATTTCTTTATTTTGTTCTTTAATCATCTTTTCAGCGACATCTCTTATAATTCGTTCATGTATTGGATATTTGTATGAGTGTAAGAGACTAATAACGATTGCTTCAACACCATCGTCAATTAGTTTTTGGATGGCATCTTCAATTTCATGTTCATATAAAGGGATTACGACATTTCCAAACAGATCTACTCGTTCGGTGACACCAACTGTCCACTTTCTTGGAACGAGGGGCTCATCAAAGTGATGGGTATTCACATGAATCCGGTCTGCATAAGAATAACCTAAATGTGATTGAACCCCACGGCCCATTCTGTGGGTATCCTCCATGCCTTTATTTAATACTAAACCAACTTTTTTACCAACCCTTGCTACTAAGCGATTTAGCATTGCGGTCCCTGAGTACACCCCTGCTAAGAGATTAGGAAATTCAGTTTTTACTGAACTGTCCCATTGATCAAGAGCGTCTTTTGAAGAGTTTAATAGACCAATATGTTCATCATCAGGTGTTGTTTGCGCCTTACCTACAACAAAATCCCCCTTTTCATCAATAATGAATGTGTCTGTCATTGTTCCACCAGCATCAATTGCAAGTATTTGTGACTTAGCCAAATCAAAGTCTCCCCTTTCTTCGTGCTTGCTACTAACTAATGCAAGTACTGTGCCAACTTTATAAAGAGGAGTAGCAAAGCTTGTCATATGAAGGAATAATATGTCATTAATGATTTATTTCCATATTTTTAAACTAATGTTAACTGTATCGATTCGCTACAATTGTAGCGCTACAAAAATAATTTAGTTACACAATGATAGTCAATTTCATCATACGGATTTATCGCTACACTACTATAACCTGTAGCTGAGTTGAATCGTTCCCAACTGTAGGTTGCAGCAACGTAGCTGATTTAGGCAATTATGAAATTGGTTCAATGAAAGTAAATTAGTCTATCTTTCTTAACAGATATGATAAAATAGCAACATCAAGATTAGGATGTGAATAGAAAGTGAAACGAACAGGTTTATTATTAGTATTAGTCCTTGCTGTGTTTTCTTTAATGGGATGCGGTATGGATCAGATATATATGGGACAAGATCAGGAAGAAGAATATGAAGTAAATAGTGCTACAGCATTAGAGGATTTAATTGAAACCGATTATTTTCGGGACGGGGCTTTAGCTCATATTCTAGAAGGTGAATTGAATAATAAAGGACAAGCAGTTGGTTTTCATTATGCAAACTTACCGACACGGCAAGGAGAGATAATCGAAGATACCAAATCAACAAAGGATAAGCACGGAGTATATGAAGCAGAAGTGGCAGTTAGTGAAGTAGATAAAACATCTAATGGTGGAAGATCGACGTTTTTTCCAGATGGTTGGGATTCACAAGATGTCGTTGATGCAATTAATGAAGCGTATGATGATCGCACATTTATTTCAGGGAATACATATGAAGGATTGACGGCAGAAGGAATCGTTGTACGGATGTATTTAGATGAGTCTGAAAAGATTATTTCCGCATTTCCTGTTTACTAAGAGGGGGTTAGTTCATGTATCAAATAAGAGAAGTTGTGCTCTATCGTGGAGAGGACAAAAGAAAACGTCTAGTCATTGAATTTGTGGAGCCAGATCAAGCAATTTTGGGGGAATTCCTTATGACAGATGCTCCTATGTTTGCGGGAGGGATTTTGCAAGAAATCGATGCAGTCATACTTGGTGAGCGCGCGAAAATGATTGGTAGCGGAAATCGTTGTGGCTGGGAAATTGATGCAGATCAAGCCGTAATTAATGATTTATTTGCGGATATGGGAGATGACGTTCCGTCTATGCCAACATGTACAATTGAAACGAAAAAGTTAGCTGAACTAGTCGATATATGGTTAACGAAAAGAAAAGAGTATGAGGGTAAATGAAAGAAACCTGCTGAAATTCGGATAGAAGTGTGCGAGACTCTCGCTTTTTTTCAATGTATTACTAATCCTTCCCTTAATTGGCTTTACAGCACGATAAGGAAATCTGTACAAGATTTTATATTTCATATCTAGTGTGATTATAATAGAATAAATTATCTAGTGATGGGATAGACATCACGTAATGATTAGTTGATACCAAAATAAATTACTGCTATGTCACAATAACCATAGACCGCGCATTAAATTTAGTTAAACTCTTTGGCATCGCTTCGGAAAAACACTCCGCTTTCCGCGGGCTCGCGATGAGCCTCCTCACTCGCCCACTTAAAAGCGAAGTATATTCAGGATGCGGGTTTCTCCTGTATCAATTTGGAGGATATTGTTATCTCTACACTTTTTATATCGAAAACAGCTTAAAACTACGTCGCGATATCCGTCAACAGAGATAATTTAGAATAGAAAAATAAATGAAATGAGTTTTAGTAGTTAAATGATCACTAGGTGCCAAATGGTGTATTATAACTCTAAATCATCGATGATTATCAAAGTTACTATGCTTTTTCACACTGCAAAAGTTTAGTCATGCTTTTTGAATAAAATCTAACAAGTAATTATTTATTATGTTGTAAACGCTTACCATTCGTCGTATTATGTAGACAAGGAGGAGATATAAATGAGTCGTGAAATTCGTAATTATGCATATGGATTAAGTGCTACAGGTGAGTTAATGATTGAAATAAGTAACATGCAAGGAGAAGATAGCGAGGAAAATTTATCCGAAGCTATTGAAAGGTTTAAATATGCTCAAACATCACTTTCAGTCATCAATCCCCCTCATAGCGTATTGGAAGAGCATAAACAACTTGTGCAAGCTCTTGGAGAGTGGCTATCTGCTACTGAGACGTTGAACACGAAAAAAAATCAAGAAGAATTTAAAAGAGCATCAGAAATACAAAAGCAAAAGGAAAAAGAAATTAGTAAGATTACTACTGAAATTGGAGACAAGTTAGTAAAAGTGTAGACGCAACAAGTAAGCATCTCTTACGGGGTGCTTTTTCTTTTACGTTCATATTAGGGCATGTTTTTATGCATGAATCAAGTAATCTATTGATCCAATCTAGTCTTTTATTCGGTTCCAATCATCAAGTCATGATAAGATAGAGGGAAAACGTACGTATAAAAAAGGGGTTAATAGGATGAAGTTTTTCCATACGGCAGATTGGCATTTAGGAAAATTAGTGCAGGGTGTACATATGACGGAAGATCAACAAGTTGTGTTACAGCAATTCATTGCAGCAGTAGAAGAAGAAAAGCCAGATGCAGTCATTATTGCAGGAGATTTATATGATCGTCCAATTCCACCAACTGAAGCGGTTCAATTATTAGATGATATACTTAGTACAATCGTACTTGATTTACATACCCCAGTATTGGCGATAGCAGGAAACCATGATAGTCCAAGTCGCCTCCATTTTGCGAATAAATTAATGAAAGAAAAAGGTTTTCATATTATTGGACATATGAGTGATAAACATGAACCTGTTATTTTGCATGATGAGTTCGGTGAAGTACATGTTCATTTAATTCCATATGCTGACCCAAGTATTGTTCGGCATTTGTATGAGGATGACTCCGTCCAAACACATGACGATGCAACGAGAAAAATCGTCGATGAGATTAAATTAACGATGGATACAAAAGCACGTCATATTTATGTTGGCCATGCTTTTGTCACACCATATGGGCAAGAAGAAGAGAATACAAGTGAATCAGAACGACCGCTTTCGATTGGCGGAGCGGAATTTGTACGAGCAAGTCATTTTACCGATTTTGATTATACAGCACTTGGACATTTACATCGGGCCCATTTTGTACAACAGGAAAATATTCGATATGCAGGTTCACTGTTAAAATACTCCATTTCAGAAGCACAGCATCAAAAAGGATTTTACGTAGTTGAAATGGATGGCAAAGGGGAGACAACATTAGAAAAAAGAACCTTTATACCGCTTCGGGATATGCGCCGAGTAGAAGCTAAAATAACAGATGTTTTACAAATGCCAGTAAATGAAGATTATGTGTTTGTTACTTTATTAGATGATACGCCAGTATTATCACCAATGGAAAAAATTCGGGCAGTATTTCCGAATGCAATGCATGTGAATCGAAAATTTGATGGAAGTATCGGAAGTTCCACAAATGAAGAAACAACGAAGCCGATGAAGGAAATGACGGATACGGAACTATTTCAATCCTTTTATCATGAAGTAAAAGGATTTGATGCAAATCAGGGAACCCAAAAAGTTTTTATTGACATGTTAGATGCATTACTAAAGATCGAACAGGAAGTACCAGTAAAAAATAAACAAAATAAATGATGGAATACAGGAAGAAAGGATGGAAGCGATTTGAAACCGATACGTTTAAATATGACAGCATTTGGACCTTATAAAAGCAAAGAAGTTATCGACTTTACTCAATTGAAAGATCATCATTTATTTGTTATTTCTGGTGCGACAGGAGCGGGAAAGACAACTGTTTTTGATGGAATTTGTTTTGCTCTTTATGGTAGTGCAAGTGGATCAGATCGAGAAAACACTACGATGTTACGCAGTCACTTCGCTGATGATGATGTACATACGGCGGTAGAATTAATTTTTGAATTAAAAGGGCGGACTTATCGTGTGCTTCGTCAATTGGGCCATACCAAAAAAGGTAATAAAACACGAACAGGGGAGAAGTATGAATTTTTTGAGTACATTGATGGAAAGGAAGTCCCTTGTGTTGATCGCCAAATGGTATCGGAAATTAATGATAAGTTGGAACAGTTAATTGGTTTAACGCAAGATCAATTTAAACAAATTGTCATGTTACCTCAAGGTGAATTTCGCAAGCTTCTTACATCAGAGTCTGAAAATAAAGAAGCTATTTTACGGCGTTTGTTTAAAACAGAGCGCTATCAGCAAATGAATCATCTGTTAAAAGAACGTCGAGATGAGGTCGAACAGCAATTTAAACAAGAACAACAAATGCTTGAACATTATATGAAAAGTATTACTTCATCGTTGGATCGACGTGAAGACAGCGAAGTATTTGGGTTACTTGAAGGTGATCATTATCAAGCCAATCAAATTATCTCTGCATTAGCAAGAGAGGAACAATTTTATCACAAGAAAGTAGTAGCTGAGGAGCTTCAAGTAACATTGAGTCGTCAACAGTTAGATGCAAAACAACAAGCGTTTTACAAGGCGAAAACAATGAATGAACGATTGACTCAATTAGCGGAAAAGAAAACACAACGTGAAGCATTAGAAAGAGAGCAAGCAGAAATAGAGCAAAAAGAACAGGCATTAGTAGCAGCTGAAAGAGCAAGTAAACTTGTTCCCTATGAAGCTCAAGTGAAAACAGAACAGAACGATCTCGATCTGATAGTAAAAAGACAAGTTCAAATGAATAAGCAATTGCAAGCGGCAGCAATAGAACGAGAAAATATTTTAAAACAATATGAAATAGAAGAGAAAAAAGCGACGGAAAGGGAGCAATTGAAGCAACAAGTAAATCGTTTACGTGAATTTTTGCCGAAAGTACGAGAAATTGAAGGTACAAAACAAACGATGAAAAAATTGCATGCCGACATTACCGAAGAGAGAGCAGCTTTGGAAAGGGTGCAGAAGACAGGTGAAAAAGCGAGTCAAGATTTAGAAGCAAGCAAACAAGCGACGAAAAATCAAGATGTTTTATTTGAAAACGTACAAAAGAACCGCTTGGTACGGGATAATTTACTAAGACAGCATCAGCTTGTTTCAAGCTTTTTACAAGTACAGCAAAAGCAACAGGAGGCAGCCGTACTTGTTGAGAAAGCAGAAAAAGCTTATCAAGAACAAAAGCGTACATATGATTATTTAGAAGCTTCTTGGCTAGAAAATCAAGCAGTGATGTTAGCGACCCATTTACATGATGGTACGCCGTGTCCTGTTTGTGGCAGTAACGAACATCCAAATAAAGCAACGACACAAGAAAAAACCGTCACAAAGGAAACATTGGATAAAGAAAAGCTTGTAACCGAGAAACTGCATGAAGCTTATACGGATGATGTATCAACTTATCGCTCATATGAAGCGCAATTGAAAGAAAAACACCAATCGTTAATTGACGATGAGCTAGCACATGAAAATATGGAACAACAGCTTGCCATGATATTGAAGCAAGGGAAAGAAGTCAAAGAGGAAATTATATCTTTAGAAACGGCATTACAACAAATAAAAGAAGAAAAGGAGCTCCAACAAAAGCTAGAACAACAAGTGGATCAGTTATTAAAGGAAAAAAACGAGTTGGATAAGGCGTTACAAGAAAAACATACGAAATACACATCATTAAAAGCGACATTTATGGAACGTATTCGAGACATTCCGGAAGATATGCAAGTGTTGGAAAAACTGGAACAAACAATAGTAACGAAGGAAAAACAGGCTAATGAGTTAGAACAATATTGGCAGCAGATTCAGGAAAAGGTACGAAAAGCAGAGGCAACTTATATAACTGAAAAAGCAAATGAAGAAAATATAGGGGCGCAAGTAAAACATGCGGAAGAAAAATTGCAACAAGTGAAGCGTGTATTCCATGAAGAAATCACTAAAAGTCATTTTCTTGATGAAAAAGCATATCAAGCTGCAAAATTATCGGAAGCGGAACAGACGTCATTACGAGAAGCAATCACGTCATTTAAAGAAACGATTACTATGCTAGATAAACAAATAGCAGAGTGGACGAAAGAGTTAGCAGACGCCAAACGAGTTGATGTTCAAGCCTTGGAAATAGAACTCCAAGCATTTAAAGAACAATATGAAAAAGCGATGGGACAGCTTAATCATGCACAACAACAATTAGAGCTTGTGAAAGATTTACAAGAAAAAATAGTAGCATTAGATAAAAAAACCGCTAAATTGGAAGAGAAGTTCGCGACGATTTCAGATATATATGATGTGATGAGGGGACAAAACAGTCGTAAAATCTCGTTCGAACGTTATGTACAAATCGATTATTTAGACCAAATTACGGAAGCAGCGAATGAGCGTTTTCGATTACTATCGAATGGACAATTTTATCTTATTCGTAGTGATCGACAAGAAGCTTATGGGAAGCAGAGTGGTTTAGCAATGGATGTGTATGACGCTTATACCGGACAAACACGTGATGTGAAAACATTGTCAGGAGGGGAAAAGTTTATCGCTTCCCTTAGTTTAGCGCTCGGTATGGCAGATGTCATTCAACGTTTTCAAGGAAGTATTTCCATGGATACGATGTTTATTGATGAAGGTTTTGGTTCATTGGACGAAGAGTCGTTATATAAAGCAATCGATGCACTCATAAATATCCAAAAAACTGGTCGTATGATTGGCGTCATATCTCATGTGGAAGAATTAAAGACGATTTTTCCAGCAATGCTGGAAGTAGAAAAAACAAAAGAAGGCTACAGTAAAACAAAATTTGTTATCAAATAAAAGATGTAAATAGAATATGCTAATGAAGCATTGTGGAAATGAACGGAGTCATATAAAAAGACATTACCATATGAAGTCAAAAAGTGGCGCCCCCCCTAAAGTTAGATTTGTTTCATCTAACTTTAGGAGGGCGGTACCAAATGGTAATGTCTTGTTATTATTTATCTTCCCAAACAGTTTCATTAATTAAATTAGGTGGCTTTTCTCCACGCAAGCCAGCTAATAAATTATCGCAAGCTAATTGTGACATAGCAAGTTCCGTCGCATATGTAGAAGAACCGATATGTGGTAATGTGACAACGTTAGACATCTTAAGCAATGGGTTATCATCATCAATAGGCTCTTTTTCAAAAACATCTAATCCAGCAGCTGCAATTTCTTTATTTTCTAATGCAGTAATTAGTTCTGTTTCGACAATCGTTTTGCCACGGGAACCGTTAATGAATATGGCTGATTCTTTCATTAGAGAAAACTCTCTAGCACCAATCATTCCTTCTGTTTCAGGGGTTAGTGGTGTCATTAATACGACATAATCAGATTCTTTTAATAGCGCATCAAGTTCTTTATAAGTCGCATTGAATGTATGTTCAGCATCTAGATTTCGTGATCGATTATGGTATAACACTTCCATATGAAAGCCATGATGTGCCCGATTCGCAATTGCTTCCCCAATTCGTCCCATACCAATAATACCAATCTTTTTGTGGTGGACGTCTGTCCCATAATAGTCCATTGTCAAATCGCCTTTCCATTGACGTGATTTAACATAATGATCTAATTCAGGAAGCCTTCTAGCTGTAGCAATTAATAATCCAAAAATAGTATCTGCCACTGTTTCATCTAATACACCAGGCGTATTTGTAGCCATGATATTCCTCTTCGTTAATGCGTCTACATCTAAGTTATTATATCCGACTGAAACATTACTCACAATTTTAAGATTAGGAGCAAGATCGAGTAACGCATCATTTACTTGTAAAGCAAGTCCAACAATTCCTTCAGCCTCTTTTAAAGCTGTAATAAAAGCTTGATTTTCTATTGATGTAATGCCAGTGAAGAAAGTAATGTCAACTTCTTGTTGTAATATTTCAAGTACTTCTTGTTCTAATCGATTGACAGCAATGACTTTCTTTTTCATCTTATTCCTCCTCATTAGTGTTTCGCAATGACAAAATAAAAGTATTCCAGGTAAATTTGGAATACTTTTTGATAAGTTTTTATTAACCTAATACCGCTCTTATCTGATCAAGTGCCCAATTGAGTTCATCTTTAGATATAACTAATGGTGGAGCAAAGCGAATGACATTTTCGTGTGTTTCTTTGCATAATAGTCCTTTTTCCATTAGTGCTTCACAGTATGGACGAGCCGCTTCTGTGAGCTCCATACCGATGAATAATCCCTTTCCACGTACTTCTTTAATGATAGGATTATCAATTTTTTCTAAAGACTCTTTAAAAAATTGGCCAAGTTCGTTGGATCGCTCGGCGAGATTTTCTTCTACTAATACATCTAATGAAGCTACTGAAACTGCGCATGCAAGTGGATTTCCTCCGAAAGTGGAACCATGTGAACCTGGTTCAAAAACACCGAGAATATCGTCGTTAGCGACAACACATGAGATTGGAAATACGCCTCCACCTAAAGCTTTACCTAAAATAAGGATGTCTGGTTCAATATTTTCCCAGTCACAAGCAAACATTTTACCTGATCGGCCTAAACCAGATTGAATTTCATCTGCTATAAATAATACATTATTCTCCTTACAACTATCATAAGCTTCACGTAAAAAGCCTTCTGGTGGAATGTTTACGCCTGCTTCTCCTTGAATTGGTTCAAATAAAAATCCTGCTGTATTTTCTGTAATCGCTTCCTTTAGGGCTTCTATATCGCCAAATGGAATCACTTTGAACCCTGGAAGGAGTGGACCAAATCCGCGTTTATTATCATCTTGGGAGGATAAGCTTACTGCGGCCATCGTTCTTCCATGGAAATTATCGACACAAGCAATGATTTCTGCTTGATCATCGCGAACACCTTTTACATCATATGCCCAACGCCTGGCTGTTTTAATAGCAGTTTCTACTGCTTCTGCTCCCGTATTCATAGGTAAAGCCATACTTTTGTTCGTTAGTGTACAAATTTTTTCATACCATGGACCAAGTTGATCATTATGGAATGCTCTTGATGTTAGTGTTACCTTATCTGCTTGTTCTTTTAATGCGGCAATAATTTTAGGATGTCGATGACCTTGGTTGACTGCTGAATAAGCACTCAATAAATCCATATAACGATTACCTTCGGGATCTTCTACCCAAACTCCTTCTGCCTTGTGAACAACGATAGGTAGCGGCGTATAATTATTCGCTCCGTAGTTTTCAGTTTGTTGAATGATGTTTTCACTCGTTTTTAACATGAGAACCCCCCATATATACTGATGATTTTATTATACCAAATCAATTCAGAAAAAACGATTATACTTAATTTGAATTGATTTTAAATGTAATTGTACCACCTACATGTTATAATGCAATCGTATAGAAATCATTATTTCTATCAGTAAAGCTGATTAAGAGAGGGGAAATATGCATGGCACATTTACATATTACATCATGGGTTATTGCTTTTGTATTATTATTTGTAGTAAGGTCATTTTACGATTCAGGAAAAGCAAAGCCAGGTAAAATTCTACATATGATTTTACGTTTAGATTATTTAATAATTCTCTATTCGGGTGGTAGCTTATTTACAGATTATAGTAATTACTCGGGAGAGTTATTTTTAAAAGTACTTGCTGGGCTTTGGACAATTGTTTCTATTGAGATGATTACTGTTCGAACGAATAAAGGAAAACCAACAGGTGCTTGGTGGATCAACTTCGTTATTGCAGCAGCCATTGCAATTATTTTAGGGTTTGGTCGCCTACCATTAGGTATTCTTCCATAAACAGATAATAAAAGGCTATCCAGTTGGAAGGGTAGCTTTTTTTCTTCAAAAATTAAAATTATTTAGTTTGGAGTGCATGACATGAAAAAAACAATTGTCGCATCGATATTAGTTTTAGTATTGCTTATTCCAAGCTTTACTATTACAGGAAATGCAGAAGAGATGCCGACATTAAACGAGGAAATTATTTATGATATCTTGGTGGATCGTTATAATAACGGGAATCAAGCACCGAGCGATCAAGTCGATGTAAAAGATCCCTATACGTATAATGGCGGGGATATTAATGGGGTAACTAAGATGTTAGACGATATTCAAGCACTTGGATTTACTACTATTTCTTTGTCACCAATCATGGAAAATGCCCCTAAAGGGTATCATGGTTATTGGATAGAAGATCCTATATCCGTGGAAGAAGAGTTTGGTACGATGGAAGATTTAAACAACTTAGTAGAAGAGGCGCACGATCGTAAAATAAAAGTCATCTTAGAATTTGTTCCGAACTATATTGCAGAATCGAGTCCTATTGTAAATGATGCTGATAAAAGTGATTGGTTTACAGAAGTCGAAGTAGAGCATACGGATGCAACATCATGGTTAGAAGATGTGCTTGTGTATGATCAAACGAATGAAGATGTACAGGAATATATAATCGATTCGGCTCTGTATTGGGTGCAAGAAACGGATATTGATGGGTATCACATTCATGCAGCAGATCAAACAGATCCTGCATTTTTAGAACGATTCGTTGCAGCATTAAAAGAAGAGGACCCATATTTTTATACAATTGCCTCTTCATTACATGATGATACGGATACGTCATCTTTATTAGACATCGAAGAAATTGACGCAGTAGCAAATGTGGATACATTTAATCAGTTGAATGAAACGTTAGTAAAGCCTGATGAGCCAGTTTCTGATTTATATGATACTCGTAGTACAGATATAACCAATACGCGTGATCTGCTTTACGTAGATAATATAAATACACCGAGATTTTCAAATAACTTTGCAGAAAATGAAAGAAACGCAGTAACGACTTGGACGCTAGCACTAGCCTATTTGTATTTTACACCTGGAGTACCAATTGTGTATCAAGGGTCAGAAGTGCCAATGTATGGACCTGGTTACCCAGAAAATCGTTATTTAGTTGATTTTACAAGCTCTGATCCCGATGTAGAAGAAGTGTTTGAAACATTATCTGCTGCTAGAGACGAGTTTGCTCCATTAGTTGATGGGGATTTTGAGCATTATGCATCAGATGGAGGCATGAGCTTATTTAAAAGAACGCTTGATGACGAATCAGTGTATGTTGCGATTAATAATGACAGTGAATCACGAGTAGTGAGAATTCCAGGATTAGGTCCAGATTTACAATTGTATGGTATTCTTCAAGATGATACGATTCGTGAAAATGATGATGGCGAACTGTTAATTGGTATGGAACGTGAATCAGTTGAAGTCTTTATTATTCAACCAAATTCGGGCTTCAACTGGGGCTTTATAACTTTCGTAGGTGGAATATTATTATCATTTGTTGGTATCGTTATTTTCTTAACGTTGAAACAACGAAAACGTGAAAAAAAAGCTTAAACATACTATAAGTAGAAAAACCATTGTACGTGGATACATAAATTTATGTTGAATAAAACATAGTTATAGTGATCCTTACAATGGTTTTTATGATGAAGAAAGATAAATGGGATCAAACATAAAAACTGTCGAGCGAAAATTATCCACTCAACAGTTTTCATGAAAAAATATTTTTAAATGAAACTTTTATTTAATTAGAATCCATGTTGTTCAAAAACATTTAATATGGAATCCATAATCTGGTCCCATTCTACATCAACCAGTTTATTTACTGTAATAAAGTGTTGATAACCAAAAACATTATCCACACCATCTAAATCCATTAACTCATTTAGAATAGCATGTTCACTTTTATCTCCAGGCATAACAGAAATACTATCTGTACCCTCAAAGATCAATTTATCTGTTGTAAATTTAACTGCATTTGGATTTGGTGTTCCTTCAGCTCTAACTCCCATTCAATTGTTCCTCCTATCAAGATTCATCCTATATGTTAAATGTACCATATTTCAGATGAAAAGACCATCTCGCGTGTGTGAGATGGTCCTTTGAGGAAAAGAAGCTACTTATACGGTTGAAATACATCCATCATTTTTAAAATGCTTTTGTCATTTCGTTATATAAGCGTAGGCGGTTAGGTGCAAATGACCGTGAAAGTTATGACATTTTCTTATTTATTTCTTGTTCAAACTGTTGTAATTGCTGTTGTTCTTCAGGTGTTGCGTCATGATAAGCTGCTTGAATTGCCTGAATGACGGCTTGTTTATCTTCTTCTTGATGAAGATGCCCATCGTGTTCAGGTTGGTTATTTGTTAATTGGGCCATTAAATCTTTTGCCTGCTCAAATAAGTTTTTTTCCAATTTAAAAACCTCCTATTGTACTTTGGTCTATTTCCTCACGTTTTCGCTTTTTATCCGTGAATGTCACTTGTTCTTCCAAGCTGAGTGGTAGATTATCCTTCATTTTTTGATCGGATTCTACTTGAGGTTTAGGTTGGTTTTTTCGCTTATCGATTTGACTCACCCTCCGTTACACGCAATTAAAAGCGTTTGTGAAAATAAGAAAAGTGAACGTATGAGCACGTTCACTTTTAGTATGGAAAAAACCATCTGAAATTATGGTAGGTAATATTTTCAAAATAATTATACTCTCATCGTTGTCTGAAAGTAATTAGTTAAGAAGTTTGCAACACCATCATTTTCATTCGTGTCTGTAATATACTTTGCGACATTTTTAATTTGCGGTAATCCGTTTGTCATCGCAACACCAACACCAGCATAATCAATCATTTCTAAGTCATTACTTCCGTCTCCAAAAGCAATAATACGTTGTTGTGGAATACCATAATAATCGGCGACTTGTCTTAATGCTTCCGCTTTGTTCATTTGCTTATTCATTACTTCTATAACATGGAAAGGCTCTCCCCAATTACGGTGATCGACAACTTCTGTTTCTAATTCATTTAATCGATTTGTTAATGTATCTACATGTTTCGTTTCTGGATATAATAACATTAATGTTGGGTTTTCCTTCAAATGGTCTTTTACTTTTCCAACGATAAATGAATCATCCTCTTTTTTAGGATTAACTCCATAAAAGTTTGCAATCATTTCATCGTATGCGTCTAAGTAAACGGCATCGTGAACCGCCGCAAGAATGTTTTTAGAATTTAATTCATAACATGTTTCCACAATTTCCATCGCTGTATCGTG
>JAPFCO010000340.1 GCA_026169505.1 Pseudogracilibacillus sp. | reverse complement strand
TAATTTAGGATTCTATAAAGCGTTGGAACGCAAAGGCATTAATGTAGTGACAGCAGATGTCGGTGACAGATATGTCATGGAGAAAATGCGGGAAGAATCTCATGTTTTAGGTGGCGAGAAATCAGGTCATGTAATTTTTCTCAATTATAGTACTAGTGGTGATGGGATGCTGACGGCGATCCAACTAGTAAATATCATGAAAGAAACTGGTAAGAGCTTATCTGAACTAGCGTCTGGAATGAAGGTTTATCCACAGGTGTTAAAAAACATCCAAGTAGTCGATAAAGAAAATGCGTTACGCCATCCAGTCGTTTTAGAAGAAATAACCCGGGTGAACAATGAGTTAGATGGGTCTGGACGAGTGTTAGTACGGCCTTCAGGGACTGAGCCACTCATCCGAGTGATGGTAGAGGCTGAAACAGAAGAGGCATGTCAGAAATATGTCGATGAATTAATCGACGTTTTAGAGCGTAATTTATAAATTGCAATGAATGAGAAAAAAACTGTTCTTTATCGATAGATAGGAACAGTTTTTTTGCCTCTTAACGAACGAGCAATCGCTAGAATGACCGAATCAAGTGTAATGATTACATGGAGCAATTGATTGAATTCATTCAATCGCAAGTATAGAATATGGAAGGTATATTGACATGGAAATGTGGAATGCTCATATCTATGTGTGGGAGGAATATGATTGAATAAAGATATGAAAGAAATGCATGATAATCCACCTTATGGAATGATTGCAATTTTATTTATTGGTGCGTTTACTGCGTTATTGAATAATACATTACTGAATATTGCGTTGCCGACAATAATGGAAGAGTTTTCGGTCTCTCCATCAAAAGTACAATGGGTAACAACAAGTTATATGCTAGTAAATGGGATTTTAATTCCAGCTAGTGCTTTTTTTATTCAAAGATTTACAAACAGAAGAATATTCCTCGTTGCCATGATCCTTTTTACATTAGGAACATTTATTGCAATGATTTCGCCAACATTTGAAGTGTTAATTGCTGGACGAATGCTGCAAGCTGCGGGATCAGGAATGATGATGCCTTTACTGATGAACGTTATTTTAGTTGCTTTCCCTATCGAAAAGCGTGGAACAGCAATGGGGGTTTTTGGGCTAGTCTTGTTCGTTGCCCCTGCAATCGGTCCTACACTTTCAGGTTGGGTGATTGAACAATATACATGGCGTACTTTATTTGCAATTGTTTTGCCATTTGGTGTTTTTGCAATTATTTATGCTGCGTTTCGCTTGAAAAATATTACACCAAATCGTGCAATGAAATTAGATCTATTTTCAATTATTTTATCGAGTGTCGGTTTTGGAGGTCTTTTGTACGGATTTAGTTCTGTAGGAGATAATGGTTGGGCCTCCGCAAATGTCTATGTGACGATTGTCGTTGGTGTGATTGCGTTAGTAACGTTTATTTTACGTCAAATGAAAATGGACGATCCAATGTTAGACTTTCGGATTTATAAATATCCAATGTTTACTTTATCGAGCGTTATTTCTGTTACCTTAGCGGCTTCGATGTTCTCTGGAATGATATTAACACCATTATACGTACAAACTGTTCGAGAAATTTCGCCGTTTTACTCTGGTTTACTCATGCTTCCAGGTGCAATTTTAATGGGGATAATGTCTCCAATTAC
>JAPFCO010000418.1 GCA_026169505.1 Pseudogracilibacillus sp. | reverse complement strand
CAAATATTTCCTTGCAAATCGGTCAATACTCCTAATAAGTAATTAACACCAATATCAATTCCGATTGAATAGCCCGCTACTTCGTTAAAAAGTAACATGACAGGTCTTCTGCCGCCGCTAGATTCTCCTGGCCCTGATTCATCAATCAATTTTTCATCTAATAATTCTTGAACTAATGAAGATACAGTTCCTTTATTAAGTCCAGTTCTGTTAGCAATTTTTGCCCTAGAGATAGGGAAAGACTCTATAATTGTTTCTAATACGATTGTTTTGTTTCCTTTTTTCACGACAGATTGGTTCCATGTCTTCACATTTTTCATTACATCAGCTCTTTCATTATTTCCTATATTGTATCATTTTAGTGAACAATTACAAACTTAGTTTATTAGCTAGACAAAGTATCTTGCGGTTGTTATAATAAAAAAAGAAAGCAGTTTCATGTTCAAATAAATCACATAATTTATTTAGGAGGTATTATGTATGGCTTATTTTAATAACATAGACAAAATCAAATATGAGGGTGCGACATCAACGAACCCATATGCATTTAAATTTTATAACCCAAAAGAGAAAATCAACGGTAAAACGATGGAGGAATATCTACGTTTTGGTGTAGCTTACTGGCATACATTTACGATGGATGGTTCAGATCCATTTGGTGCAGGAACAATGGTACGCCCGTGGGATAAATATTCAGGAATGGAACTAGCAAAAGCGCGTGTAGAGGCAGCATTTGAATTTTTTGAAAAAATTGATGCACCATTCTTCTGTTTCCATGATATTGACATTGCTCCAGAAGGCAGTAATTTAAAGGAATCAAACGAAAATTTAGATACAATTGTTAACATGATCAAAGAATATATGAAGGATAGTAAAACAAAATTATTATGGAACACAGCAAATAATTTCACACATCCTCGTTTTATTCATGGGGCAGCAACTTCAAATAATGCGGATGCTTTTGCTTATGCAGCTGCTAAAGTGAAGAAGGGCCTTGAAATAGGAAAAGAACTTGGAGCAGAGAACTATGTGTTCTGGGGTGGACGTGAAGGATATGAAACATTATTAAACACGGATATGAAATTAGAAATGGATAATATGGCGCGTTTCTATCATATGGCTGTTGATTATGCGAAGGAAATTGGTTTTGATGCTCAATTTTTAATTGAACCTAAGCCGAAAGAACCTACAACACACCAATATGATTTTGATGTTGCAACTGGTTTTGCATTTTTACAAAATTATGATCTTCAAGATCACTTTAAATTTAATATTGAAGCGAACCATGCGACATTAGCTGGACATACATTTGAACATGAACTGCGTTATGCACGTGTTAATAATATGCTTGGTTCAGTTGATGCGAACCAAGGTGATCCATTATTAGGATGGGATACAGATGAGTTCCCAACAGATATATTTTCAACTACATTAGCGATGTACGAGATTATTAAAAATGGTGGACTTGGTCGAGGTGGACTTAACTTTGATGCAAAAGTGAGAAGAGGTTCCTTTGAGCCAGAAGATTTATTCCATGCACATATTGCAGGAATGGATGCTTTTGCAGCTGGATTTAAAGTTGCTCAACATTTAATCAATGATAATGTTCTTGATGGTGTAGTTGAAGATCGCTATAAGAGCTATACAGAAGGTATTGGATTGGATGTTGTAGAAGGGAAAACAGACTTCCACAAGCTTGAGGCACATGCACTGGGTTTAACAGACATCAAGCATGAATCAGGTCGCTTAGAGAAAATAAAAGCAACAATTAATCAATATTTATTTAATGCTTATGCTGGGAAATAAAATTTTAACATAAGTAAGTTAATGTCATCATTACGATCATCTGCTATGTTGATATAGTAAATGATAAGAATGATGAAATTGATTAAAGTGGGAGAGATATTGCTATGAAGCACGTTATTGGTATTGATTTAGGGACAAGTGCTGTAAAGATTTTACTTGTAAATCAAGATGGCAATGTAGTACAAGAAGTTTCGAAGCCTTATCCTTTAATCCAAGAAAAAGTCGGATATAGCGAACAAAATCCGCAAGATTGGGTAGATCAGACAGTTGCAGGACTGTCTGATTTATTGATGAATTTTAATGGTGATCCGGAAAGTATTGAGGGAATTAGTTTTTCAGGACAAATGCATGGTTTAGTATTACTAGATGAACATAACGATGTTTTACGACATGCAATTCTTTGGAATGATACTCGTACAACTGAGCAGTGCCAACAGATTTACGATGTAGTAGGGGAAGAACGTCTATTAGAGATAACGAAGAATCCCGCATTGGAAGGATTTACTTTGCCAAAAATATTATGGGTAAAGGAAAATGAACCAGCTGTTTTTGAAAAGGCACGAAAATTCGTATTACCAAAGGATTATTTGCGTTACAAACTGACAGATGAGCTTCATATGGAATATTCTGATGCAGCTGGAACGTTATTACTAGATGTAGGGAATAAAGAGTGGAGTGAAGAGATCTGTCATCTGCTTGAGATCAATTCAGAAATTTGTCCTCCATTAGTAGATTCACATACGAAAGTAGGTAACGTAACACAAGAAGTTATTGAAACTACTGGGTTAGCAAACACTACTGCAGTATTTGCAGGAGCGGCGGATAATGCGTGTGGTGCCATCGGTTCTGGTATTTTGGAAGATGGAAAAACACTTTGTAGTATCGGAACTTCAGGGGTTGTTTTATCTTACGAGGCAAGTGGCGATAAAGATTTCCAAGGTCAAGTCCACTATTTTAACCATGGAGCACCGAATGCATTTTACACAATGGGAGTAACCTTATCAGCAGGTTATAGTTTAAGCTGGTTTAAAGATAATTTCGCCAAGGAAGAAACTTTTGAAGAACTCGTTGCAGATGTTGATTCTGTACCAGTTGGATCGAATGGATTATTGTTTACGCCATACTTAGTAGGTGAAAGAACACCACATGCAGACGCGCTCATACGTGGAAGTTTCATCGGAATGGACAGTTCACATGAAAGAAAAGACTTTGTCCGATCCGTTTTAGAAGGTATCACATTCTCGTTGAATGAATCGATTGAAATATTTCGTAACAAAGGTAAGAAAATTAATACAATTGTTTCAACAGGTGGTGGAACGAAAAATGAAGATTGGTTGCAAATCCAGGCAGATGTTTTTGATGCAACGATCATCAAATTATCGAGTGAGCAAGGACCAGGGATGGGAGCAGCAATGCTTGCAGCTTATGGATCAGGTTGGTTTGACACTTTACAGGCTTGTGCAGATACATTCTTGAAAGTAGATAAAGAGTTTAAACCAGTTAAAGAAAATGTTGTAAAATATCAACAGTTGTTTGATATATATAAAGACGTGTACAAGCAAACGAAATCGTTGAATGATAGACTAGCAACGTATAGATAGAAAAAAAGCTATTTCAGAAAAAGTTGAATGTTTTCTGAAATAGCTTTTTTATATAAGTGTGAGTGACACAATTAAAAAGATGAATCATCTATCGCTCATCTCAGTCACTCATACTTGTACTGTACTTCCAAGTCGTTTTACTTATTCACACCAAATGTAAAAATTGTTTGTTTTTTGTACGTTTCGTCAGCATGTAAGATCATATTTGGAAATCCTTCATGATGGATTGCTGCTGGAGAGGCTTGGGTTTCAAAACAAACACCAGCGTGTTTTTTTGACATACTATTTGCCAATGGAAGATCATCACTTAAATTATTGCCAGTATACATCACCATGCCAGGTTGATTCGTTTCAATATCTAATGTTCTGCCACTAATTACATCCTCTACTGAAACTTCACCTAATTCACCATCTTCAAACATAAAATAATGATCATAGCCATTGCCAACAATTGTATTTTGCAACGAGTTGGAGGTGATGCCATCATTGAGTTTACGTTTATTTCTAAAATCAAATGTACTATTAGTTATATTTAATATCTTACCAGTAGGAATTAGTTCTTCGTTAAGCTCAGCGATTTGATGACTATTGATTGTAACATTGTGCTGATGAATCGTGTTTTTTACATTGCCACTTAAATTAAAATAGGAATGGTTGGTCAAAGTCACATATGTCGTCTTATCTGTAGTTGCCCCATAATCAATGATAAGTTGATTCGCATTATTTAAAGAATAGGTAACATGAACTTGTATATTTCCGGGTAATCCATCATCCGATTCTTTACCTGTATGGCTAAGTCTTACACCGACGACATCCTCTGATTGAAAAGGTTCGCCCGTCCAAATGCTATGATGAAAACCACTTGTTCCACTATGTAAAAGGTTATTTCCATTATTTTTTTCTAATTCGTATTGTTTTCCATTCAACGAAAAACGTGCCTGTTCAATTCTTCCAGCAACTTGACCAATGATTGCCCCTAAATAATGTTGATTGGACTCATAGTCTTGAACATTATTATATCCAAGCACGACATTTTCAAATTGCCCGTCCTTATTAGGTGTAGAAATATCCATAATGATACCACCATAATTTAATAAGGTAACGGTCATACCGTGATCGTTTGTAAGTGTGAATTGGTACCAGTCATTTTGTAAGGTTTTTGTTTCGATATTCACTTTATCACTCCTCATACATTCATAAAATAAAAAAGGAGCACCTGTTTAATGAACAGATGCTTTATTAATCAATTTCATAATACGGATTTATTGCCACGACGCTACAACATGTAATTTCGTTGTAACGTTCTTAACTACATATTGTAGCGTCGTGGCTGATTTTGTAATTATGAAATTGATTATTATGATTAAATTAAATGACATTATAACTTTAGTGGTTCTTTTCTCCAAAGGTTTTCCATTTCTTCTAGTGATTTTCCTTTAGTTTCAGGTACGAATTTCCAAACAAAGATAGCTGAAAGAATGCTCATTAAACCATAGAAGCTGTATGTCAATCCACCACTATATTCCATCATCATCGGATAAGTAGATGAGATGAAGTAGTTTGCTGCCCATTGTGCTGCTACAGCAATTGCAACAGCTTGGCCACGAATCTTGTTAGGGAATATTTCTGAAATTAATACCCAACAGATAGGACCCCAGGACATCATAAACGAGGCTGTGAAAATAATGATGAATATTAATGTGCCAATTCCAATAATGTTTGAAAATGACATCACAGCTACACCGATCATACCTACTGTCATACCAATTGAACCGAATATTAATAAAGGCTTACGACCCCATTTATCAACGGTTAAAATTGCCACAACTGTAAATATGACGTTGACTAATCCCATTACAATTGTTTGCAACATGGAAGCATCTTTTGCAGCACCCATACTTTCAAAAATACGTGGAGCATAATAAAGCGCCACATTGATACCAACAAATTGTTGAAATACTGAAAGTAGTATTCCGATGACAATAACTGTTTTACCAAATGAAAGTAATTTACCGGAAGAAACATTAACGGTTGTTTTAATTTCAGCTAAAATTGCTTTAGCAGCTTTCTTTCCGTTAATTTTTTCTAAAATGGTTAATGCTTGCTTATCTTGATTATTTAAAGCTAAGTATCTTGGAGTTTCTGGAACTAAAAATAATAATAACCCAAATAATAGGGCAGGGATTGCTTCAGAAGCAAACATATAACGCCAGCCGATATCATTAATCCATGCTAAAGATTGTCCATTTGCGATACCCCAGTTAACGAAGTAAACGACAAGCATTCCAAATATAATGGCAAACTGGTTGAAAGAAACTAGTCGGCCACGGATATGTGCTGGAGCTATTTCACCAATATACATCGGAACTACAGCAGAAGCTAAACCAACACCAATTCCACCTATTATCCGATATAAGTTAAAAGTGAGTAGTAAAGCAACTGTTGGTTCACCTACAGTGAAAAACAGAAATTCCGGATAAGCGGAACCTAATGCAGATAAA
Organism: Pseudogracilibacillus sp.; assembly: GCA_026169505.1. Lineage (GTDB taxonomy): Bacteria > Bacillota > Bacilli > Bacillales > Amphibacillaceae > Pseudogracilibacillus. The sequence continues at coordinate 24,327 of JAPFCO010000418.1, read as the reverse complement.
AAGAAAAGTATTGATGCGATAATTAGAGACTTTTTACGTCCAATTCTAGACGAGATAAATCCTGAAATGATTCCACCGATAATACAACCAATTAATGCGCTAGATATTGTCGCTCCATGTGCGAACGATCCAAGGCCTAAACTTGATATTAAATATCCCTCTATCGATTTCTCTGCTCCAGATATAACTGCTGTATCATAACCAAACAGTAATCCCCCTAAAGCAGCAACCATTGTTAGTACAGCAATATAAAGTGTGTTTTGTTTCATTGTCTTCTTAAAGACTCATAACAAAGAAAAAGAGTGTAATTATTTTTGAAACCTATCACTTAAACCGTTTTCAAAAAACTTTGTTATTTTGTCCTCTCCCTCCTTTGATATAGGATATAACTGTAACCGTATATTCAAGATTAGTATATCAGTATCAGCTTACTTTGTCTATTGAACAAACAAAGGTTGTTATGTCAAATAATTGAGAAGGAAATGTCCTTTTTTCAAAAAAATTTCAAGTGGGATTTACGAGGTTAATAAGACAAGCAAAGAACGATTACCTTGGTGATAAACTGTCGAAATTAAAGCACAGCGACCGTTTCGAACCCATATTATTACCATACCCAATTTCATTGAAACGATCATAATATGAGTTGCAATAATGGGGTAATCAATTCCATCATTACTTAAGTCAGTTACAGGTGGTGGAAGTGTGGCGATAAATATGTATGGTGAAATGGACTAAATATGATAGTATAATTGGGATAGACATTTTGCTAACAAATTATATTTAAAATTAATACAATAATTTTTGACGTTCTGGATTGAACAATTGTTTATTACTAGTTCAGAAAACGATAATTTTTTTAATCATGCATATTTTTTCAAAAAAGTGAAGGAGGAAATATAACATGAAAACAATAACGAAAAAACGGATGAAAGCTTATTTTATCGATGCGTTAATATCAACCGTCGCTGTAGCAGGAGCGGAGTATGTATTGAGAAAGAAAGTTAAAAATGAGGCATTTCATGTACTCGTAACACCGACAGTTCTGATGTGGACATTGGAATATACTCAACTTAAAATGAGTGGACAAACGATAGGGTATAAGCAACAGAAACTCATTTTAGAAAGCCAAGTAGACAATGAGCTCCTTACTTCAAAGCAAATTTTGAAGCGAATGGCTTATCGCGATACAATTAGTACATTTGCTTATCTAAGTAATCCGAAACATTTTGCAAAAAATGAAGGCGCAATATTACCACAAGATCGTTATGCGAAGACCGTAGTAAAAGAGGTAATGGAAGGGTGCAAATGAGATGACTGCAATATGTTTGATACGCCACGGTGAAACAGACTGGAATAAGGCGGGCAAGATACAAGGGAAGACGGATATACCATTAAATGAAACTGGTAAGATACAAGCATACCAAAGTGCTGTTATGCTTCAAGAATCGGAATGGGACATTTTGATAACTAGTCCACTTATTCGTGCTAAAGATACTGCCGAAATCATCAACGAACGGTTACAGTTGCCTATGATAGAAATGGATGCTTTTAAGGAAAGATATTTTGGAGATGCAGAAGGAATGACGCCCAAAGAACGTTCAGCCTTATTTTCAAATCGAGTTTATCCGAATATGGAAACAAGAGATACTTTAATTACACGTATTGAGCAAGGATTAACGTATATTATCCAAACATATCCACATAAAAAAGTGTTACTGGTCGCTCACGGTGGTGTCATTAATACCATTCTTTCTGTTCTATCTAAAGGTGAAATAGGTTCTGGTAAAACGAAGTTAGCAAATGCCTGTATGAGTAATATTTATTATCAAGAAGATATATGGCATGTAAAAGATTTCAATCAAACTTTCCATTTAGCATCAGGACAATGAACTATTATGTAAAAGGAGTGATTTGATGTTTGGTAACACAAAAAACAAAGAAAGACGATTCTATATAAAATCAGATGATAATATATCTAAATTAGGACGAATAACTATTCTGGTTGACCGTGAAACTGGGGTAAATTATATGCATTCATGGGTCGGTACAGGTAGTGGTTTAACCCCATTACTTGATGAAAATGGAGAAGTGATTATAGATAAGCAATGAATGTTTCCAAAAGCATCATGTTTTATAAACATGATGCTTTTTTCTATGGATGTAAATGGAGAAAAGGAAAATAAGGCTTCTTACGATTCGTTTTTCGAAAAAGCGGGGTGTATATGTGAATATAGTAAGTATCCTCAGAGAAAATGAAATAATCTACGACGTACAACCTTCCATCCATATCAGTATCATACTACACCAAGTCTGCAATGAGGCTAGTACATTTCATTTGCTTACAGTGTGAAAATCATTGCTCTTCATGATTACGTTTGGCTACGGAAAATAGTCCAGTGTATTTTGTATTACTTTCAAAAAAAACAACAAATAAGTGTACGATATTACTTGATAATGATATTCATTATCATTTATACTATTAATTGAGAGGGATTATCATTTGTTGTAATCATTTTATGAGAAGTGAAAAAGATCAGTAATTTCTATCACTCTCATGGATGGGAAGTTTGCAGACATGCTTGTTTCGATCGTATTAGGTCTCATTATCATATAATGCAGGCTAACTTTACTAGTATATCAGTGTAGAGGAGGATTAATTAGGATTCATTGATTTTAAATTAAGAGACATTATAAAAGGAGTAGTATGAAATGAAAAGTAGTTTACGGATAATTGGGACTATCATTCTAGTCATATTTTTACTTGCTGCTTGTGGTTCAGAGGAAACTACAATCGAAACCGATTCAAAAGAAGAACCGGGGAATCAAAGTGGAGAAACAGAAACACGTGATATTACCTATTTAGATGAAACATATACTATACCGGATGAAGTAGAACGTGTTGTAATAACTGGTGCAATGGAAGCAATGGAAGATGCAGTAGCATTAGATGTTGAACCTGTCGGTGCTATCACTGTTGCAGGAGAATTTCCCGAAGTATTTAAATCAGTGACTGGAAATGCTGAATCGATCGGTGAAAAACAACAACCGAACTTTGAAAAAATATTGCAATTAGATCCTGATGTTATTTTAGGCAGTACCAAATTCCCGGATGAAGTGGTGGAAAAGCTGGAGAAAATTGCACCAACTATATTAGTATCACATATTTCTTCAGATTGGGAAGATAATTTACAACTAATGGCAGAGTTGAATAAAAAAGAGGAGGAAGCAAAAGTATTATTGACTGACTATGAGGAAGCTATTTCTGATTTAAACGCTTCGCTATCGGAATCATTCAAAGACGAAACTGTTATTGCCATGCGAATTCGGGGCGGAAAGATGTTTATCTATCCAGAGAATGTATTTTTTAACCCTATTTTATATGAAGAATTAGGATTGAAAGTACCTGATCCTATTAAGAAAGCTGATGCACAGGAAGAAATATCCGTGGAGCAGTTAGCAGAACTTAATCCAGATCATCTCTTTATTCAAGTACAAGAGACAGGCGAAGAAGAGAATGAAAAGGCATTTGAAGCATTGAAGCAAAACACAATTATGCAACAAATGGATGCGTTCAAAGAGGACCAAGTGTATGTAAATATGGTGGATTCTTTACTAGAAGGTAGTTCAGTTTTTAGCAAAACAGAGTTTGTAAAGGCATTACAAACTAGTGATAACACCAAGTAGAATTAGGGGAAGTTTTCAATGAAAATGATGCAACGTCATCCGATTACTTTTGCGATCATCCTTCTGTTATCTTTTGTAGCAACGATTGTTTGTTCCATCATGTATGGTGCAACTACATATAGCTTATCAATGGTATCGAAGGCAGTATTTCAAGTTGATGTAACGAATATGGACCATCTTATTATTCGAAGCGCTCGTATGCCACGGGTTGTTGGTGCTCTTCTGATAGGCGCATTTATCGCTGTTTCGGGTGCATTGATGCAGGGGCTAACAAGAAATTACCTCGCTTCACCAAGTATTATTGGAGTTTCGGATGGTTCCGTGTTTGTTATTACATTATGTATGATTTTTATGCCGGAGACCTCTCCAATTATATTGATCGTATATTCTTTTTTAGGTTCCATGATGGGAATCTTAATGGTATTTGGAGTAGCGCGGCTTGTTCCGGATGGATTAACCCCTATTTCATTAGCAATTATTGGAACGATTTTAGGGATGTTTTTAAATGGGGTATCTCAAGCTCTATCTACATATTTTCAAGTATCTCAGAATATTAGCTTTTGGTATAACACGCGTTTACATCAAATTGATCCAGTAGTGATTAAATGGTCGATTCCATTTGCGATAGTTGGATTATTGTTGGCGTGGATTGTATCTAAATCTATTACAGCCGTTTCTTTGGGGGATGAAGTTGCACAAGGACTAGGTATGAACTTAATGAAAATTAAAGTACTAATCTTTCTTAGTGTTGCCCTCCTAACAGGAATTTCTGTTGCGATGGTAGGGAAAATCACCTTCATTGGACTAGTAATCCCGCATATTACACGATTTATTGTAGGAGAGGATTATAAACGAATCATACCATTTGCAGCTTTAATTGGTGCTTTATTTCTAGCCTGGGCTGATATTATTAGTAGGGCAATTAACCCTCCATTTGAGACGCCTGTTGGTGTTGTAACTGCCTTAGTTGGTGTTCCTTATTTCCTTTATTTAATTAAAGTAAAGGGAGGGAAACAACGTGTCTAAATCTTCGGCAAGAAGGCGTTTTATAATGACATTAGTGCTAGGCATAGTTTTATCTGTAGTCACTATGTATATGAGTTTAAGTTCTGGATTATTTAATCTTACTCATTCGGAGGTCATCCAGACTTTATTGAAAATTGATCAACATTCTGACCATTATCTTGTTATCTATGAATTTCGTTTACCTCGTATCGTAATTGGAGCTTTAGTTGGTTGTGCTTTAGGGATTGCTGGTGCTGTTTTGCAAGGTATCACAAAGAATCATTTAGCTGATCCAGGGATATTAGGAATACAAGCTGCGGTAGGGGTAGCAGTAGTTACTTATATGTTTATTATATCAGGAAATATAGAACAAATAGACGGAATCTCTATTATTAGTATGTCTCTTTGGGGTTGGGTAGGTGGCTTGCTAGCAACTTTATTACTCTTCCTATTTGCAAGAAACCGTGGAACACTGGATCCTAAGCGATTAATTTTAGTTGGAATTGCACTGAATGCAGGATTTGGAGCACTGACATTATTCATCTCTTTGAAAATGAATCCACAAGATTTTGAAATGGCTACGGTTTGGTTATCGGGAAGCATTTATAGTGCATCATGGCAACAGGTTTATTCGATGATACCTTGGTTTATCATAATTGTTCCTCTGCTAATATGGAAAGCACCAATCTTAAATGTATTGCAACTTGGCGAAGTATCCATGACAGGAATCGGCCTAAATAAAAATCGATCTCGATTATTTCTGGTGCTTTGTACGGTTGGTCTTATTAGTGCGAGTGTGATTGTGTCTGGAAGTATTAGTTTTGTTGGGTTAATAGCACCACATATTTCTAGACGATTGGTTGGAATTCATTATCAATATACATTACCAATCAGTGGTGTTGTTGGTATGCTTTTAGTAGTTTTGGGCGATTGGATAGGTCGTACTATCTTTGCTCCGGCTGAGTTAGCTGTAGGAATCGTTATTTCAATTATTGGGGTTCCTTACTTTATTTATTTATTGATACGGTCCAAAAAGACGAATTAATATACATTATTCATAGAATCGGGAAGGTATATCATGCAGAGAACGGTCATTAAAACATTTCACCATACGACATTTAATTATTCATATAAAATAACGGTATCGATTCCATCTGTCGAAATTCCACAAGCAGGATTCCCAATATTATATGTGCTTGATGGTAATGCATATGGGACTATGTTAACGGAGATTTTAAAATTGCAATGGAGGCGCTCAGAAAAAACGTATGTTTTGCCAATGATTGTAGTCCATATTGATTACAATACGGATGAAGTCTTTCACCCATTACGTGTGTATGATTTCACCCCTTTATCTGATCGCATTTCACTTCCAGAACGACCTAATGGGAAAAGATGGCCTGAACATGGAGGAGCAAAGAAATTCTTGCAGTTTTTAGAACAAGTAGTTCAACCTTTTGTGTATGAGCAGGCTCCTGTAAATAGTCAACAACAAATATTGTTTGGCCATTCATTGGGAGGGCTTTTTACATTGTACACCTTATTTAAGCATCCGGATTTATTTCAGTATTATATAAGTTGCAGCCCGTCAATTTGGTGGAATGAATGTGAGCTATTAACCTATGAACGGACATCTGAGTATTTAAACGGTCGAAGGCTATTTATTGCGGCAGAAAGAGAGGGAAAACTAAAAATGTATGATCATGCACTAGCACTTTCAAAGAGCTTAAAAGAGAAATTTCCTTCATCTGTTGCTAGTACATTTCCACCAGGGGAAAACCATATGTCAATCGTACCGACAGTAATAAGTGAAGCAATGCGTTTCTTTTATTCGCACGATGAATAGGTTTAAGTTAAGTAATATTTTCGATGGAGTTGAATGGTTAAATTTTTAACCACCATAAGTTCATACACGGATATTTCCGTGCTATACTAAAATGAAGAACCTAAGGAGGTATCAAGATGATGGGATTACCTAATTGTCCAGTATGTGACTCATCTTATACATATGAGGATGCCCATTTTTACGTTTGTCCAGAATGTGCCCATGAATGGTCGGAAAGTCCAGTGGCAGAAGCGGAACTAGCAAACGAAACGAGAGATGCATTTGGTAATGTATTAGAAGATGGTGATGATGTGACAGTCGTTAAAGATTTAAAAATTAAAGGAAGTTCTAGCGTAGTGAAACAAGGAACAACGGTGAAAAACATTCGTATTATTGATGGGGATCATGATATTGATTGTCGTGTCCCAGGACATGGAACAATGCAATTGAAATCAATGTTTTTAAAAAAGATATAAAAAATCAGGCGAAACGGTGGTTATGTCGTTCGCCTGATTTTATTAATGATAGATGGAACGTTTCATTTGTTTGTTGCCATTATAGGAGAAGACGCACTCTTTATGATCAATCACTGTTTCTAGATGTACGGTACGCCCCCATAAATGATACATATAGGTTAATACTTTTTCCAAATAGGGGATATCGAGTTCGATCTCTTCATATTGATGATGAAGGTATAATTCCCCGTTGCGTAAATAATCACCATCCTTAATATAAATAGTTGGAAATCCGCCATTCACTAATTGTTGAACGAATTGTTGTTTCACATGATCATATGCTTGATCTGAAATGATATAATGTTCCCCTTGTTTTTGGAATAAATACATATCTTCTCTCGTCATAAATTCTTTCGTTATATAATTGCGAATAAAAGAAATATCGGACTCCATTTCACGAATGTCAAAGATTTTATCACGACCTGATTGAGGTCTTATACCTTGCTGTTGCATCTCTATTGTTGGATGATTATATCGTTCTTCAATATCTTCAAACAATTTTAGGCCAAGATAATACGGATTGATATTCGTAGGTGATGGTTGAACAACACTAGCATGTAATTTTGCAAATTCAACTGTTTCTTCCGTTGTCAGTTGTAAATCACGCATGATTGTTTGATGCCAATAAGATGCCCAACCCTCATTCATTATTTTTGTTTCGAGCTGCGGCCAGAAATAGAGCATTTCTTCGCGAAGCATCATAATGATATCTCTTTGCCAATTCTCTAAAAAACGTCCCTGTTCTGCAATAAATAATAATAAGTCTTTCTTATTCTCAATACTTGATTTTCTTTTTGTAGGTTCAGAGTTGGCCTTATTACTAAAAGAGGGATCAAGTTGCCAGAGATCTATATATTCCTCCGTTTGGATACTCGCTTTCGTTTTTGCCTTTATGTTGTCAGTAGCGTGTTGCGCGACTTTTAAGGATGGATCAATATGTTCTTGAATTGACAAAACGGCATCTAATATTTGTTCAACGGCTACTTTTCCATATTTTTGTTCGTACGACTCAATCCTTTCTGATGTTGCAGACATACTTTCAACCATATCGGTTCTCGTTTGATAAAAGTAACTGTTGTTTTTGAAGAAATCACTATGTGCTAGTACATGAGCGATAATTAATTTATTTTGGATTAAACTGTTGGAATCTAGCAAAAAAGCATAACAAGGATTGGAATTAATGACGAGTTCATAGATTTTACTTAACCCTAAGTCATAATGTAGTTTCATTTTGTGAAATTGCTTTCCAAAGCTCCAATGCGTAAATCGTGTCGGCATCCCGTATGCTCCAAACGTATAAATAACCTCTGCGGGACAAATTTCATAGCGCATTGGATAGAAATCTAATCCATACCCTTGGGCAATTTCCGTAATTTCATCGATCGCGTAATAAAGGTCATCCTGTTCGCCCACATTGCACCTCCTTTCTCCAGCGATTAGAGACTTCTCTCTTTAAAAAAGTAAGTAAGCGCATGATAGACATCTCGCTTTTCTTTTAAAATATAATGCATAAATTTAGGATGTTCGATTCGGCGATAGGCACTCATCAAAGTAGAATACCTCCGATATGCATTTACTTCTCCATAACCAAAAATAGTCGCTACTTTCATCAGTTCATGGACTAAATGGAGGCAGTTTTTGTTATCAGATGATAAATTATCACCGTCCGAAAAATGAAAAGGATAAATATTGTATAAATGCGGCTGATACTTATCCTTAATGAGCTCAAGTGCTTTTTCGTAAGCGGACGAACAAATTGTACCACCACTTTCTCCTTTATGAAAAAACTCTTCCTCCGTCACAACTTTTGCCTGTGTATGATGAGCAATAAAAACAATTTCCACATGATCATATTTTGTTCGAAGAAAACGGGTCATCCAAAAGAAAAAGCTTCGAGAAATCATCTTCTCAAACATACCCATTGAACCACTCGTATCCATCATTGCTAAGACAACCGCATTGGATTCATATTGTGTCACTTCATTCCACGTTTTAAAACGAAGATCGTCATCATAAATCGGTGCAATAGATTTCTTTCCGTCCCGTGCATTTCGTTTTAGTGCCGAAAGAATGGTTCTTTTTTTATCAATATTGCCGATTAAGCCTTTTTTACGTACATCATTAAACTCGATATCAATTACTTCTAGTTTACTTTCTTCCTTTTCCTCTAAATAAGGTAATGCTAACTCTGAGAATAAAGCATCTTCTATATCTGTAATAGAAACGTCTATTTCATACACATCATCCCCAGGTTGATCTCCAGCACCGTCACCGGATCCAGTTCCGTCTCTCTTATTAGGATCATGAGCGATTACATCACCAATTTGACTATCACCATCACCTTGACCAATATGCTGCTTCTCGTCGTTATTATAGCGAATCTTATATTCATCCAAGGATCGAATTGGGATTTTGATGATGTTTTTTCCATCCGATGTTATAATGCTTTCTTCACTGACAATATCAGGCAGATTTTGTTTTATCGCATCTTTTACTTTATCCATATGCCGTCTTTGATCTTGGTAACCTTTATGGTGGAGGGACCAATCTGCTTTTGAAATCATGAACTCATCCTTTTCGTTTGTCACATCATTTACTCCTCCCATATCACTGTTTGCCTGTTAGCGATTGAGTAAACTGCCAACATATTGTAAGAGCTCATTTGCTGAAGTTGAGTTATATCCGTGTTCATCGATAAGTCGTGCAATGACTTGGTTGATCTTTTTCAATTGTGATTCATCTGGTGTTTTTGATGTAGTTGTTATTTTCACGACATCTTTTAAATCTGCAAATAACTTTTTCTGAATGGCATCTCGTAATTGTTCATGGGAATGATAATCAAATGATTGCCCTTTTCGTGCATAGACTGAAATACGAATTAAAATTTCTTCTCTGAAAGCTTTTTTTGCATTTTCTGAAATACCAATTTGTTCCTCAATTGAACGCATTAGTTTTTCATTTGGTTCGATTTCATCTCCAGTTAGTGGATCACTTAATTTATTTTGATGGCAATATGCTTCTACATGGTCTAAATAATTGTCCATTAATGTTTTAGCTGATTCTTCATACGAATAGACGAAAGCCTTTTGCACTTCTTGCTTCGCAATGTCATCATATTCTTTTCTAGCTAATCCAATAAATTGTAAATAATCCTCTTTTTCAGCTTGAGAAATGGACGGATGTTGATCCAATCCATCTTTTAATGATCGTAATACATCAAGCGCATTAATCGACTTAACATCTTTCCGGATAATGGCAGAAGAAATCCGGTTGATCACATAACGTGGATCAATTCCGGACAATCCTTCATCATGAAATTCATTTTTTAATTGTTCAAGATGTACTTTACTGAATCCTTCGACACTTTCTCCATCATAGATTTTCATTTTCTTTACAAGGTCAATTTGATTGTTTTTTGATTTTTTAAGTCGGGTTAAAACAGAAAATATCGCAGCTACTTTTAAAGCATGTGGTGCAATGTGAATATCTTTCAGATCACTTTGCTGAATAAGTTTCTCGTAAATTCGTTCCTCTTCTCTCACTTGTAAACTGTAAGGAATCGGCATGACAATCATCCGTGAATGCAATGCTTCATTTTTCTTATTGGAGATGAAATGACGATATTCCGTTTCATTTGTATGTGCAACAATTAACATATCGGCACTTATTAATGCAAATCGACCAGCTTTAAAATTCCCTTCTTGTGTTAAAGATAATAAATGCCATAAAAATTTCTCATCTGATTTGAGCATTTCTTGAAATTCCATCAATCCACGATTCGCTTTATTTAATTCCCCGTCAAAGCGGTAGGCACGTGGATCTGATTCAGAACCATATTCAGCAATAGTCGAAAAGTCGATACTTCCTGTTAAATCAGCAATGTCTTGTGATTTTGGATCTGATGGACTAAATGTACCAACGCCAATCCGTAAATCTTCAGAAAAGAAAATTCGCTCCACCATGACGTCTTCTATTTTTCCATCATATTCTTGTTGGAGACGCATCGTGTTTAACGGAGATAGGCTTCCTTCTATATGAATACCGTATCTTTCATAAAACTCTTTCCGTAATGATGCAGGAACCAAATGGAGAGGGTCTTCATGCATTGGACACCCTTTAATTGCATATACAGCACCTTCATCCGTACGAGAATAAGCTTCTAATCCTCGTTTTAATAATGTAACGATCGTTGATTTACCTCCACTAACAGGGCCCATCAATAATAAAATCCGTTTTTTTACATCTAATCTTTTCGCAGCAGGGTGGAAATATTCTTCCACTAATTTTTCTAAAGCATCTTCTAATCCAAAAATATCCTCTCCAAAAAACTGATACATTTTTTTGTCGTCGCGTTCCTTGATACCTGCATGTTTAATCATTTCATACACACGAGAATGAGCTGACTGCGCAATAATCGGGTGTTCATTTAATAATTGAATATACTCTGCAAATGTTCCCTCCCACTGCATGTTTTCTTCGCTCTGTCGATATTGTTTTAGTTTTTTTAAGATGATCATAACACTCCCTCCAGTAATCGGGATATATATTGACAGCTTATGCGAGGAGGGACCTAATCATGCAAGTGACAATAAGGAAAGTTCATCGATTCGTTGAAATGATTTATAATCTACTGTTTATCACCTTTTATGCAAGGTAATGTATAAAAGGCTATTTGTATTCGCTTACAAAATATGTTATATTCATTAGTATATCAACCTTTTAGCTTAGTTAGGGCTTATATCAATGTAGATAATTATGCATCATGAATCTGTTCATAATTTTTGTTGTAAAAGATGGACTAGCTTAAATTCTACCAAATTTACTTAAAAAATAATGGAGGGATGTTTGTATGGCGCTACCAAGATATATCACAGATATTGATCGAATTGAGCAAATACCTGAAGCGGAGAGGGAAAAGTTAAAAGCAATTACGGATAAATTCGTGTTCCGTGTAAATGATTATTACCTCGGGTTAATTGATTGGGGAGATCCAGATGACCCGATTAAAAAATTAGTAATACCAAATGAAAATGAATTAGAAGATTATGGACGTTGGGATGCATCTGATGAAGATACGAATTATGTTGTACCTGGTTGCCAACATAAATATCGTACGACTGCATTATTAATTTGCTCGGAAGTGTGTGGGGCATACTGTCGTTATTGCTTTCGAAAACGATTATTCAGGAATGATGTGAAAGAAGCAATGATCGATGTCGAACCAGGCTTACAGTATATTGCAGAGCATCCAGAGATTAATAATGTGTTACTAACTGGTGGGGATCCACTCATCTTAGCTGCGAAACGGTTGGATATGATTTTTGAACGATTACGTGAGATTGATCATGTGAAAATTATTCGCCTCGGATCGAAGTTACCAGCGTTTAACCCAATGCGAATCTATGAAGATGAAGAGTTATTAGATGTCATTCGTAAACATTCTACACCGGAAAAAAGAATTTACGTCATGGCACATATTAATCACCCACGCGAGATTACACCTGAAGCATATAAAGCATTTCAAGCATTACATGAGGCAGGGGCCATTGTGGTGAATCAGACACCAGTATTAAAGGGAATTAATGATGACGGGGATGTTTTAGCTGAATTATTAGACAAGCTATCATGGGCTGGAGTGACACCGTATTATTTCTTTATTAATCGTCCAGTACGTGGAAATGAAGATTTTGTCTTATCACTAGAAGAAGCATATAATATCGTCGAAGAAGCAAAAGCAAAAACATCTGGATTGGGAAAACGTGTACGCCTATCGATGAGTCATACAGCAGGAAAAGTTGAAATATTAGCCATTGAAGATGGAAAAGCTTATTTAAAGTTCCACCAGTCACGTGATGATGAATATGGTAAATTCATGGTCCTTGATTGTCCAAAAGATGCAGCATGGTTTGATGATTTGCCAGGGAATGAGCAATATTGGGAACAACCAGAGAAAACAGTTGAAGAGGTTGTTTCAGTTAATGAAATGGATGATATACCGAAACAGCGTCGTCGAAGAAAGAGCAGTTAAACGATATAATAAAACAGAAGCCGTAACGGGTGTGCTAAATCGTTCACGGCTTCTGTTTATTTATATCGCTTTCATTTGTTTTAAAATATCGAGTACTAACTTAGAATTCAAATTGACATAGCCATCATCTTTCCAAATCGCGGAAATGGAACTTGTCATATTAAGACCGCTAATTTCAATAGATGTTACTTGATTACTCGGTACATGATCGAGCATGTTTTCTGGCATTAAGGCAACAGCTATATTTTGTGAAATTAAATTAGAAATAGTTAATAATTCAGAACCACTACAAATTACTTTTGGTTTAAAGCCTGCAGCTATACAGGCTGCCTCAATCTGACCATATAATGTTACTGACTCAGTCGGATTGTATTGGATGAAAAAGTCATCACGTAATTGATCTAAATGGATGGTGTCTTCGGAGGCAAGTCGATGCTGCGTCGACACAACGGCCTTAATAGGTGATTTTTCGAATTCCAGATGATCCATATCTGCTTGTGCTAATAAATGAGGTTCTTCCGTCGTTCGAATAAATCCTAAATGGGACGTGCGATTACCTATGGCGTTCATTACTTTTTTCGTTGTCGTTTCTAGAATCCGAAATTCAATTTCTGGATGGTGAGCATGAATGTTTTTTAATAAATTAGGTAAGTATAAACTAGCAGCAGAAGGAACGGTAGCAATACTAATTAAACTTGGAAACGTACTATTCTCAACTAAATGAGCAACTGTATCTTCAATTTCATTAAAAGAAGATAAGGTCTTATCATACAAGTATTTGCCTTCTTCCGTTAATTCTACTTTTCTTGTTGTACGATGCAATAATGTAATGCCGAGTTGTTTTTCTAACAGGTCAATTTGCTGACTAATGCCTGGTTGAGAAATAAAGAGCCGTTTCGAAGCTTCCGTGAAACTCTTCGTTTTCGCTACTTCAATAAAATACCGTAAAGAATGTAAGTTCATAAAATCCCCGTCCATCCATATTATAATAGCTACTTATCAATATATAGTAAATAATTATTTATCACAAGGATAAAAAGTTGTTATATTAATGAGTATAAGTACTATTGTTGGGAAATGGAAAAAATTCGTTTAATTCAGGATGCGAATTCCAAGTTCAAAAAATGTGAAAGTGCTGACTTTTTTAGTGGCTTCATAATGGAGGAGTGAATAAAATGGAAATTGGCTTTATCAATGGAGAGTTTGTAGATATTTCTTCACCTGTTATACCGATCCAAGAACGCGGTCACCAATTTGGCGATGGAGTCTATGAGGTGGTGCGCGTGTATCGTCGTGTACCGTTTTTATTAGCTGAACATATGGACCGATTAGAACGAAGTGCGCATGAAATAAAGCTAACAGTACCTTATTCAAAAACGGAGCTAAAACAAATTATTGAAGAAGGGATTCAGCGTAGTGATTTAAAAGAGGCGGAAGTATATGTGCAAGTTACACGCGGAATTGCAGCACGTAATCATTTGTTTCCGGATGCATTACCATCTTTTACAATGACAGTACGACCAATCCGTGATGTTCCTACTAATTATTACAAAAAAGGTGTGGCTGTTTATACGATGGAAGATATTCGTTGGAAATATTGTTTTATAAAATCATTGAATCTTCTGCCAAACATACTAGCAAAACAAACAGCAATAGATCAAGGTGGGTATGAAGCAATTTTAGTAAACAATGATTTAGTGATGGAAGGATCTAGTACGAATGTTTTTGTTATAAAAGACGATATAGTTTATACAACGCCAACAGTTAAAGGGATTTTAGCAGGAATTACAAGACAAAAAGTAATTGATCTTGCAAAACAATTAAACTATGAAGTTATTGAAGACTTTTATTCTGTTGCATTTTTAAAGGCTGCAGATGAAGTCTTTATAACGAGCACTGTTGTTGAGCTACTACCTGTTCATTCGATCGATAATGATAGAATACAAGGTGTAATACCAGGGCCAGTGATGTCGGCTCTATCAGAGGCTTATAGAACTACAGTCATACAAGTATGTAAAAATGAGTCCGTTTCTTCTCAATCAAACGAATGAAAGTAATAAACGCTATATTTTTGTATGAAAAATTTGTCAAATAGAATCGACTTATAACTAAACTTATAAATCCATAACTAAAACTTATTTAACCTTATTTACATTTAATGTTAGATTATAAGTAAAGGTGTAAGCGTGTACAATTTATAATGAAAAGAACCTTGAAATTGCTTATATTGGATTGTTTATACGATATAGGAACTATTATTGGAGGTGGTGCTAAACAATACGTTAAGGCTTGTTTTTCAATTTAAAAAGAGTTATGAAAGCAAAGTAATGGTAGTGTAATTATTACTATTATTAAAAGGGGGAAATATAGATGAAAAAAAATTGGTTATTATCTATCGGACTATTATTAGTTTTATCATTGTTTTTAGTCGCTTGTGGCGATTCGGATGATGATGCGAGTACGGATGAAGGCGGTTCAGATGCTGGAGGAGATGATCCAGAATATTTAAGCTTCCTTACTGGTGGTACAAGTGGAACTTACTATCCATTAGGTGGAGCAATAGCGAAAATATTTTCAGACGAAGCTGGAATCAGTGCAGATGCTGTATCATCTAACGCATCAGCTGATAATATGATTGCCTTACAAGACGGTGAAGCGGAAATAGCATTTACACAGACAGACGTTGCCGCTGATGCTGCGGAAGGAATTAATGCTTTTGATGAACCAATTGAAAGCGTTTTAGGACTTGGATCATTGTATCCGGAAACGATTCAAATTGTAACACTAGCGGATACGGGAATTGAGACTGTAGAAGATTTAGAAGGTAAAAAGGTTTCTGTTGGCGCCCCAGGTTCAGGGACGTACATTAACGCAGAACAAATTTTAGAAGTACATGATATGACAATGGATGATATCGATGCTCAAAACCTAGACTTTGGTGAATCAGCTGGTGGAATTAAAGATGGAAACATCGACGCCGCATTCATTACGGCTGGAACACCAACAGGTGCAGTAGAAGAGTTACAAGCAACATCGGAAGTAAATGTGTTACCAATCGATGACGATAAAGCAGAAGCTTTAATTGATAAATATCCGTATTACGCATTAGATACTATTCCAGAGGGCACATATGGGTTAGAGGAAGACCTTCATACGGTAGCGGTGCTAGCGATGATTGTTGTTACAGATGAATTATCTGAAGACATTGTGTACGATATGACAAAAGCACTTTACGAACATGCTGATGATATTGCACATGCTAAATCAGAATTTATTTCCATCGATGCGGCATTGGATGGAATTGGCATTGACATTCACCCGGGTGCGTTAAAGTATTATGAAGAAGAAGGTATTGAAGTAGAATAATATTATAATTAAATAATGTAAAAGACCGGTCAGTACCTTGTTGTAGAGGTATTGCATGCCGGTCTTTTAACTTCATTGTAGGCGAAAAAGATGAAAAAATGGCTAGTAGTAATTAGTTTAGTAGTATTGTTCATGATTAGTTTTACTTTTCTTCCTGTTACTTCAGCACTCGTATTTTATGATAAAAGTTCTGATGAAATCATTGCATATAGGTCAGTCAAATCGGAAGATACATTTCAAATTATCTTTGTGCATTCGATTCATTTAACAGATGTGACGGAAAAGTATGAAATAACCAAGGATGATCAAATAAAGCAATATGAGATGATATTTAGTGACTTTGGCATTGGAATGCCTTCTGAAGTCAAGGATCAAGAGGAGATTTATTATGAAGATGGATTTTACCATATTATTCATATGAATCATATATTCGATTCATTGCAGATTCGGAATGGAAAAACTGTTTCAGAACATCGATTTGTTTGGGAAGAGCAAGATGAGGTACAGCAAATGGTTTATTTAAATGATTATATGGAACCAGGAGCATTGTTTACATTAAAGGTAGATAGATTAACCTTGTTGGATTTGTGGAGAGAGGTGAAGATTCATGAGTGAATCAAATAACGAAAATAAAGATAAAAAGAAAGATTCTGAAGAGATGAAGAAATTGCAACAGAATGATGCAGAGGCTAAAGAATTAACAGAAGAAGAACAAGCAGAACTTTTAAAGAAATTTGATACAGAGTCAAATACACGTAATGTAAAAGGAATAACAGCAGGAATTGTCTTTATTCTACTATTATCATTTTCTTTATTTCAATTATATACAGGGGCATTTGGTCAGTTTACAGCATATATACAACGAACTGTACACTTAGGATTTGCATTAACGCTTATCTTCCTGTTATTTCCTGCGAGAAGAAAGACGAAAAGGGATTCAGTACCTTGGTATGATTTCCTTTTAATTTTACTTTCGATTATTGTATGTGCGTATTGGCCATTATTTTATGAAACGTTAGTTCAACATGTTGGAACGATAACAGATATCCAACTGATAATTGGTAGTATCGCCATTCTATTAGTATTAGAGGCTTCAAGAAGAGCGGTAGGGCTTCCGATTACGATTATTGCAGCTTGTTTCTTAATATATGCCTATTTTGGACCATATATGCCGGGTGTGTTTGGACACCGTGGTCTATCATTAACACAAATAGTAGATTCCATGTTCTTTACAACGGAAGGTATTCTAGGGACACCGTTACAAGTTTCTTCTACGTATATTTTCTTGTTTTTACTCTTTGGTTCTTTTTTAGTACAAACAGGTGTAGGAAACTACTTTAATGATTTAGCGATTACAATTGCAGGTAAACGTGTAGGAGGACCAGCAAAAGTTGCTATCTTCTCTAGTGCGTTGCAAGGAACGATTTCAGGTAGCTCTGTCGCGAATACTGTAACAACAGGTTCTTACACTATTCCGATGATGAAGCGCCTAGGGTACCATCGTAACTTTGCGGGAGCGGTAGAAGCTGCAGCCTCTACTGGGGGACAGATTATGCCACCGGTTATGGGGGCCGCTGCATTCTTAATGGTTGAATTTGCAGGTGTGCCTTATTGGGATATCGCGAAAGCGGCGATGATTCCCGCGATTCTTTACTTCACTGGAATTTGGATTATGACGCATTTTGAAGCAAAACGAAAAGGATTACTTGGTCTACCGAAAGAAGAAATTCCAAAAATATCGGTCGTTTTGAAAAAGCTTCATTTATTATTTCCAATTCTATTTATTATTTATTTGTTATTCCAAGGATTCAGTATTGAGCGTACAGCGTTACTAGGAATTTTATCAACGATTGTTGTTAGTATGTTTTTAAAAGAAACACGTATTAATTTCTCGAAATTCATCGATGCATTAACTTCAGGTGCACGAACAGCATTAGGAGTTGCATCGGCGACTGCGTGTGCGGGGATTATTGTTGGAGTTGTTACAAAAACTGGACTAGGTTTAAAGTTAGGTAATAGTTTAGTAAGTATCGCTGGAAATATTTCAACGAATATCCAAATGCAATTAATGCTCACATTAGTCTTTACAATGATAACGTCATTAATTATTGGAATGGGTTCACCGACTACGGCAAACTATATTATTACGTCAACGATTGCACTACCGGCAATATTAGCACTGAATGATTTATTACCAGTTGCAATTCCGGTGTTAGCTGCACATATGTTTGTGTTTTACTTTGGTATTGTAGCGGACATTACACCTCCAGTTGCTTTAGCAGCCTTTGCTGCCACCGGGATATCCGGGGGAGAACCAATTCGAACCGGAATAAACGCATCGAAATTAGCGATTGCTGCCTTTATTATTCCGTATATGTTCGTTCTTGAGCCAGCATTATTAATGATAGATACGAACTTCTTTGAGATCATTATCATATTAGCCACAGCCATAGCAGGTATGATAGCCATCGGTGCCGGTATGATAGGGTATTGGTATGTTAAGATAAATGCCATTAGTAGAATTATTTCTGTCATTGCAGGTTTATTATTAATTTATCCTGGGACTTATACTGACATCGCAGGATTTGTGATCTTTGTTGCAATGATCGCAATCCAACTAATTGGTAAACGAAAAAATGATGATATGAATCAGGCGGAACAAGCGATATAATTTCTCCGTAAAAAAAATCGTGCAGAAGTGCATTTACCTTCTGTGCGATTTTTTTATGCGATGATATGAGTTAAAAAGGCTGTCGCTGGCACATCCGTTGTTCCAATAGTTTTCATATGATAAAATAATTAAAGAATGAATTATACTACATAGGATGGGATATAGGATGTTACAATTAATGAAATCACATACTACCGTTAGAAAATATACGGATGAACCAATCTTAGATGAAGTTTTCCATCAATTAATTGAAGCGGCACAACATGCAGCAAGTTCCAATTTTGTTCAAGCATATTCTGTCATTCAAGTGAAGGACGAAAAGAAAAAGGAACAATTAGGAGTTTTATCACGCAATGAATTCCAGTTTTCGACTGCTGCATTATCACTTATCTTTTGCGCTGACCTACAACGAGCAAAACAAGCAGTCGAGCTACAAGGAAAAGAAATACAAGGAGATAACCTCGAGAATTATACGGTAGCGACAATTGATACTGCTTTATTCGGTCAAAACTTTGCTATTGCAGCGGAGTCGATGGGATACGGGATTTGTTATATCGGTGGGGTGCGGAATAACCCGAAAGAAATTAGCGAGTTATTTGGCTTGCCTGAATATGTCATACCTCTGTTCGGCATGACAGTTGGTGTGCCAATGAAACATAATGAAGTAAAGCCACGCCTACCTGTTGAAGCAATCGTTCATGAAGACGGGTATGATACGGAAAAATATGTGGACCAACTAAAAGCATATGACGAATTAACAAAAGCTTATTATATGAGGCGGACGAACAATAAGAAAGACTTCACATGGAGTGAAACGATGAAAGATTATCTCTCTACTGAAAAACGAGCTCATTTATTAGAGTTTGTGCAGTCACAAGGTTTTTTGAATACGTTAAAGTGAATGAAGATGGTTTATGGATAATAACCCCATTGTCTTCATGTATTAGTATGATTGTTTTAATTAAGATTGATTAATATAAATACTATTAATAACACAATATTTTTCAAGCGATTATTTTAAAATAATAAAAAGTTGGTGAAATATTAATGAAAAAAGTAAGATGGGGAGTATTAGGTGCTGCAAACATTGCTTATACTGAAGTAGTTCCGGCAATTAGGAAATCTACACAAGGAGAGGTTACGGCGATAGCAACTCGCAACAAAGAAAAGGCAAAGCGATTTCATGTACCAATTGTATATGAAAGTTATGACGAATTAATAAATGACGAAGCTATTGATGCAGTTTATATCCCGTTGCCAAATGCATTACATAAAAAGTGGATCATCAAAGCAATGAATCAAAAGAAGCATGTCTTAGTTGAGAAGCCTGCCGTATTAACGGCAATAGATATGGAAGAAATTGTTAAAATTGCGAGTGAGAATAACGTTGTATTTATGGAAGCATTTATGTATCAATTTCATTCTCAGCATGTATATGTAAAAGATTTATTAAAGTCTGGAGAAATCGGTGACTTTATACATATTAAAGCACATTTCTCCTTTTTAATTGATGATGATCAGAATATTCGACTTAACAAGGAGCTTGGTGGTGGGGCGCTTTGGGATCTGGGCTGTTATGGGGTACATGCGGTTACACAAATCGCCGGAATGAAGCCAGTAAGTGTTGCAACCATCGGTAAGGTATCTGAAAAGCATCATGTAGATATGACATCAGTTTGTTTTTTTACAGATCAAGAAAAACGAACGGCGGAAGTAAGTGCATCGTTTGAAGGATCATTTACTGATCGTTATGAAATTTTTGGAGAAAAGGGAACCATCTCTGTAGAATTTGCTTTTCGGCCTGATGTATCCAAAAATGGAAAAGGCGTTGTAAAAGTTCTAAATAAAGATGGGCATATCGTACATGAAAAGACATTTCATGACGATCAATATCTACAACAAATGGAGCATGTACAAAGCTGTATATTAAAAGGGGAAGAACCAATTTATAATGCAAAAAAGTCTCAACAAGTGATTACTTGTATCGAATCAGCTTACCAATCATTGCAAGATTCTTCGAAGCTCGTTACATTAGATTTAAAGAACTAATTGTTTTTATTATTTAAACGTAAGTAACGATACGAAAAGGAATAAAGCATCTTCAAAACATTTTATATTAAAACGCAAGGTATATTATTAAGTATTCAATTAATACATGAAAACCCAAGAAAAAGGATATCTATTACTAGCATACCAATATATAAGGCTATTTAAAAAGGGATAATAACAAGTGTGCTAATCCTAATTCAATAATTAGACTAGATCGTATAAAAGGATGAATAAATTGAACATTAAAAAAATTGCCGTAATCGCAGGTGACGGAATTGGGCCTGAAGTAGTAAATGAAGGAATAAAAGTTATGGAGAAGGTTGCTGAATTGGATGGCACAATTCAATTTGAGTTTACATATTTCCCATGGGGTTGTGAATTTTATTTAGAACATGGAAAGATGATGTCTGATGATGGTATTGACCAATTAAAGAAATTCGATGCAATCTACTTAGGTGCCGTTGGGTATCCTGGAGTACCAGATCATATTTCTTTATGGGATTTATTATTAATCATTCGTAAAGAATTTGATCAGTATATTAATTTACGACCTATCCAACTGTTAGATGGAGCGAACTGTCCCATTACGGATGGAAATAAAGAGAATATTGATATGCTTTTCGTGCGTGAAAACAGTGAAGGTGAATATTCCGGCGCTGGTGATTGGTTATATAAAGGCAAAAAAGAAGAAGTCGTATTACAAACGGGCGTATTTTCACGTAAAGGGACAGAAAGAGTGATGCGTCATGCATTTGAAATTGCAAAAGCAGAAAACAAAACATTAACAAGTATTAGTAAAGCGAATGCTCTTAACTATTCAATGGTATTTTGGGATGAAGTCTTTGAAGAAGTGAGTAAAGACTATCCTGAAGTGACTACGTACTCTTATTTAGTGGACGCTGCTGCGATGCATATGATCATGGATCCGGGTCGCTTTGAAGTTGTTGTGACATCTAATTTATTTGGTGATATTTTAACAGATATTGGTGCAGCACTTGCAGGAGGAATGGGGCTAGCGGCAGGTGCAAATATTAATCCTGAGCGTGAATATCCGTCGATGTTTGAACCTGTTCATGGTTCTGCTCCAGATATTGCTGGAAAAGGGATTGCTAATCCATTAGCAGCGATTTGGTCAGTTAGTCAAATGTTCGACTTTTTTGGATATGAATCGAGAGGGAAAGAGATTGTACAAGCAATCGAAAAAGTGATGGTAGAAGGAAAAGTGCTTACCCCAGATTCAGGTGGAACGGCAAAAACAAATGAAGTTGGCGATAGAGTAGTAGAGCTGTTAAACGAATTGTAAAATTGGGAAGGGTGTAAAGTATGCCGTTAGTTTCAATGAGAGAAATGCTTCGTACTGCAAGAGATCGTAAATATGCAGTCGGACAGTTCAATATTAATAACTTAGAATATATTCAAGCTATTTTAGATGCAGCAGAGGAAGAACAATCGCCTGTTATATTAGGTGTATCAGAAGGTGCTGCTCGTTATATGGATGGTTTTAAAGTGGTCGTAGCGATGGTAGAGGCGCTAATGGAGACGAAGGAAATTATGGTTCCGGTGGCAATTCATTTAGACCATGGTTCAAGCTTTGAAAAATGTGCCGAAGCAATCCAAGCAGGTTTTACATCTGTGATGATTGATGGTTCACATTTACCTTTAGAAGAAAACATCGCATTGACACAAAAAGTAGTCGAATTAGCACATCTTCACGGCGTGTCTGTGGAAGCAGAGTTAGGCCGAATTGGTGGTCAAGAAGATGACCTCATTGTCGATGATGCTGAGGCAATGTACGCTATTCCAGCGGAGTGTGAACAGTTAGTAAGGGAAACAAATGTAGACTGTTTTGCACCAGCATTAGGGTCTGTCCATGGACCATATAAAGGCGAACCGAATCTAGGGTTTGATCGCATGGAGGAAGTGATGGAATTAACCGATATTCCTCTCGTATTACACGGTGGAACAGGCATCCCTTTAAAAGATATACAACGAGCGATTTCACTTGGCTCAGCTAAAATAAATGTAAATACAGAAAACCAAATCATGCAGACGAAGAAAATTCGTGAAGTATTAGCGGAAGATACAGAAGTGTACGATCCCCGTAAATATTTAGGACCAGGGCGAGATGCTATAAAGGAAACGGTCATTGGCAAAATGCGTGAATTTGGCTCATCACAAAAGGCGTAAAGGTTTATACCAACGCCTTTTCTTGGCAAATAAGGAAATCGTATAAAGGATTGTACTCCATCTCTTTAACGAATTCAATATTGTTTAACAATGAATCAACAAACAGGAGGAAGTTAAAATGAAGTTTTTCATAGATACAGCAAATATAGAAGATATAAGAGCAGCAAATGAATTAGGTGTTTTAGCTGGTGTTACAACGAATCCGACATTAGTTGCTAAAGAAGGTGTGGACTTCCACGAACGTTTGAAAGAAATTACGGCTGAAGTGTCTACATCCGTAAGTGCAGAAGTAATTGCAGAAGATGCACCAGGAATGATCGAGGAAGGAAAAGAACTAGCTGCAATTGCACCAAATATTACGGTCAAGATTCCAATGACGTTAGAAGGTTTAAAAGCGGTTAAAGTGTTAACAGATTTGGATATTGAGACGAACGTTACACTGATTTTTAATGCGAATCAAGCATTATTAGCTGCGCGAGCTGGAGCAACATATGTTTCTCCATTTCTAGGAAGATTAGATGATATTGGGCATGATGGGATGGAACTTATCTCAACGATTTCACAAATATTTGATCGTTTTAATATAAAATCTGAAATTATTGCAGCGTCTATTCGCCATCCATTACATGTAACAGAAGCGGCTTTAAATGGGGCGCATATTGCTACAGTTCCTTACAAAGTATTAGGCCAATTAGTGAAACACCCTTTAACAGATAGCGGAATTGAACAGTTTTTATCTGATTGGAAAAAGGTAAATGAATTAGACTAATTGCAATAAAATGTAATAAAGAAGAATGACATTCGATCACTATGCGTACAGCTGAATGAGTTTCATAGTTGTCTAAACGAGCTATGTCGCTACAACCTGTAGTGTAGCGGCAAAGCTTTATTATGAATCAACCGGATATATGAATAAGTAACCTGTTATAATGGTCGTTTGAGTTTGAATAAATTAAATGAATAGTATGGGTATTCTAAGTTAAAGAGAGGGTTGAAT
>JAPFCO010000105.1 GCA_026169505.1 Pseudogracilibacillus sp. | reverse complement strand
GTCATATCATAAATATCAATATAATTTCCAAATACTGCTGGTGTATTTTTATCAGCTAGTTCAACTGGTGTTCCAGTAAAACCTATGAAGGAAGCGTTCGGTAAAGCATCACGCATATATTTAGCATAACCATACTTTGTTGCAACTCCGCTATCATCTTTCATTACTTCAGCTTCAAAACCATATTGAGTACGATGTGCTTCATCTGCCATTACAATCACATTTTTTCGTTCAGTTAAAGCATCCATATGACTTAGCCCTTCTTCAGGAGCAAACTTTTGCATCGTTGTAAAAACAATGCCTCCTGATTCAACTGAAAGAAGGTTTTTCAAATCTTTACGATTGTCTGCTTGGCTTGGCGTTTGTCTTAATAAGTCACTTGATATGGAAAACGTATTATACAATTGATCATCTAAATCATTTCTATCCGTTAGAACGACAATTGTTGGATTGTTCATTGCTAATACTAATTTTCCTGTAAAGAACACCATCGATAAACTTTTTCCTGAACCTTGGGTATGCCAAATGACACCAATTTTACGATCTCCTTCTTCAGCAGCAGCTCGCTTCGCTTGTTCAACTGCTTTATTGACGGCGTAATATTGGTGGTAGGCTGCAACAATCTTATATGTATGTTCTCCATCCGTTTGGAAGACGATAAAGTGACGTAATATGTCTAGTAATACATCGGGTTTAAACATTCCTCTTAACAACACTTCTAATTGAGGTGCTGAAGTCGGTGCAATTGTTTCTCCGTCCGTTGTACGCCACATCATAAATCGCTCTTCGTTTGCTGTAAGTGATCCAGCTCTCGCATTAATTCCATCACTCGTCACAAGAAACGCATTATATTTAAATAATGTTGGAATCGTAGACTTATAGGTTTGTAATTGATGAAAAGCTTCCGTAATTCCTGTCGTCTCGTTTGTCGAATTTTTTAATTCAATTACCACTAATGGAAGACCATTCACAAATACAACTACATCGGGACGTTTATTGCTTTGTCCTTCAATAACAGTAAATTGATTGACTGCTAAAAAGTCATTTTTTTGTGGATGTTCAAAATCAAACAACCATAGTTTTTCTACAGCATTTCCCCCATCTTCTGTTCGATACTCTATATCAATACCATCTGTTACGTACTTTTGAAAATTGCGGTTATTAATCATGAGATTTGGTGACTGAATCATTGTAACGAGTTGAATGGCACGTTCAATTGACGTGGGAGATGCATTGGGATTAATTTTCTGCAAAACCCCTTCAAGACGTGCATCTAATACAACATCAGCATAGCTGTCTCGCTCCGGATAATCGCCATCTACAGCAATATCCGGACCATTTTCTATTTGATATCCCAATTCACTTAGCCAATCAAGGGTTGCGGTTTCAAGATCATCTTCATGAAACTGATACATCATCAATCACCTCCATTGATTCTGGTAGTTCAATCTCTCCTGATAAGAGTCTGGGAAGGAGAGTATCGCGGAGTTCAGTCAGCACTTCATTTTCTTTTTGTTTTTCACTTAAGATTTGGAAGGTTGATAAAATAAAATGCTCATATTGTACTATCAAGTTTTCTGTAGGTGAAATTATTCTAAGTGTGTTTAAATCTCTTAAATTAATAGCATTAAAAACAGCACCTGTTGCTCCTTGTTTGATTTCTCTAAGTAAAGTCTTAGTCAAATAATAAAGATAATACTGATAATCATCTTTATGTCTTAACGCAAAACAAGATTGATTCATTGCCATTGACTTATTAGTTAAATTCAATTTACCAACCGTTCCTCTTGCTGTTATAAACAATGTATCTTTTGGGTATAATTTACTGTTGCAATTTTCTAAACCTAATTTAGTTATACTTTTTTCGGTTGAACTAACGAAGATGTTTCCGGTTGTGTCCTTAGGAGTGAAAAATGGTATATCACCATTCCAATATTCTTCAACTTTAGTTTTTGGTGTACCACCGCTTAAAAATCTAACTGAGTTAGATAACGTTTCAACCCTAAAAATGTTAGGTATCATCCCCAATTCACTTTCAACCATTTTACCACCACTTGATTTGTAAGGTTCTCCATTTTCATTCGGAAATTCAAAATCAACAAACCAATGTTTGAAAAGAGTTTGGGCAAGTTCTTCTAGATTGGAAATGATGGAATTGTTTAGTTCTATTTTTTCATCAAGCAATGATAACGTTTCACCTATTTCTTTCTGCTCTTTTAAAGATGGTAAATTTATTTCATATTCTAAAAGAGATTCCCTTTGAGCTCTTTGTCGACCTGACGTACCAGTCATGGATTGTATAGCAGTATTTCTAAATTCCTCCGATATTGACAGATAATAAATGTACTTAGGATCTGAACGATCTTTTTTAGCTCTCAACACAAAAAACTCAGTCGATCCAAATGCAACTTCGCTATCATCTAATACGTCCACAAATGCAGTTTTTCCATTTTCTAAACATGGGGTAATTCTAGCAAATAAAGTATCATTATTTTTGAACTTAGAGCCACTTTTAAAATCAGATATCTCAAATCCATCAATTTTTCGTGTAAACTCTTTAACATGTTCCATTGCAACTTTCTTAGCCAGAGCCCCTCTTTTCAAAGTGGTACGAGGGTTAATATCTATTACTTCTTCCAACCTTACCGGTTCCCATGTATTAGATTTCATACCCAATCCCCTCCAACGCTTCACGGATTTGGGATTCCAGTTCTTCGGATTCTTTAAATTGTACCGATAATTCAGAGGTTATTCTACCCATTTTCTCTTCAAACGGTTCCGCGTCTTCTTCTACCTCTTCCAAGCCAACATAACGTCCCGGTGTTAAAATGTAATCATGTTTCTTAACTTCCTCTAATTTAGCCACTTTACAAAATCCTGCTACGTCTTTATAGGTTTGATCATTCGTTCCACGCCATGCATGATAAACATCTGCTACTTGAGCAATGTCTTCATCTTTAAATTCTTTTAAAGTGCGTGTAGACATATAACCGATTTCACGTGCATCAATAAATAGAATTTCACCAGCTCGTTCACGCTTGGCATTCTTCGCTTTATTTTTTGTCACGAACCATAAGCAAACAGGTATTTGCGTCGAATAAAACAGCTGCCCTGGTAATGTTACAATACATTCTACTAAATCTTCTTCAATTAACTTTTTACGTATCTCAAATTCAGCTGTTGTATTCGTTGACATCGATCCGTTTGCTAATACAAACCCTGCCGTTCCCGTTGGGGCTAGTTTAGAAACCATATGCTGAATCCAAGCATAATTTGCGTTCCCTTTTGGTGGTACACCGTACTTCCAGCGCACATCTTCTTCTAGTCGTTCCCCACCCCAATCACTAATATTAAATGGTGGATTAGCAATAATATAATCTGCTTTAAGCCGTTTATGTAAGTCATTATGAAATGTATCTGCTTGCGTATCGCCTAAGTCTGCATCAATACCTCTAATAGCAAGGTTCATTTTTGCTAACTTCCATGTAGTAGGATTTGATTCTTGCCCATAAACAGCGATATCACCTAACGTTCCTTGATGTTCTTCTACAAATCTCTCACTTTGTACAAACATTCCACCAGAACCACAGCATGGGTCATATATACGTCCCTGATATGGTTCTAGCATTTCTACTAGTAATTTAACAACAGACATTGGGGTATAGAACTCTCCACCACTTTTACCTTCTGCTGCTGCAAATTTGCTTAAGAAATACTCATATACGCGTCCTAAAACATCCTTGGCACGACTTTCTTTATCGCCAACTAAAAATGAGAACATATCAATCGTTTCACCAAGTCTTGTTTTGTCTAATGCAGGACGTGCATAATCTTTAGGTAGAACACCACGTAACGATTCATTTTCTTTTTCTATAGCTATCATCGCGTCATCAATAATTTGACCGATTTCTGGTCTTTTTGCGTTTTCTTTTATGTAAGTCCAACGTGCTTTTTTAGGAACCCAAAATATATTTTCAGCTAAGTATTCATCTTTATCTTCAGGATCAGCCCATTCTTCTTCCGTTAATTGTGCATGTAACTCTTCAAACGAATCAGATACATATTTTAAAAATAATAACCCGAGTACAACATGCTTATATTCAGACGCATCCATACTCCCACGTAACTTATCTGCCATACCCCATAATTTTTCTTCAAAGCCAATATTTGCTGTCGACATTATAACCCTTCTTTCTCCATTCATTTTACATAAACTAATATAAAACAATGTGTAAATAGTCCTATCCTTATAATACCAGTATTTACTAGCTGTCACAAGAGAGTGACAAGTGGCGACATATGTCGATAGGATCTTAACAATACAAACTCAAACAAAAATGCCCTCTTTAAGTAAACAGTTTTATAAAATCTGTCTAAATAAAGAGAGCAAATAAATTTACTGTGTATTAAAAAACTAACAACTATAACCATCACTTTACAATCTTGCATTGTTTTTAATGCAAAATTGTTCAACAATCGCGCCCGTTTGCAGAGGATTAAAGCGAATACAGTTCTGTTATTTTGTCTAAGGGTAATTTACTCGGATCACTCATATCAACAAAATAAGGCAACTGCCATTTTTGAGTTTTCATCGCTTGCTTACTAGTCGGTTTATCCCAACTGGAATAAACTCTTATTGCCATCTTCCCCTTTGTTGAACTGGACCTAAGAATATTCTGTTTGAAAAGAATTTCTTTTGGAAAAATAAATTGTCCAAACTCACTATCATCTTTAAAAGTAGTTATAACTAATAAATCAGGTGCTTCCTCATATCTAAAGGGTTGGTTTTTATTATTTTCATCTTTTTCCCAAAAAGCAACAAACTGCCCTACTTTGGTGGGGGTTATATTTGCAACTCTGAAACGAACTGTTCTCGAAGATAATCCAAATGTACCAGCACCATACTTAGAAGTTTGCTTTTCTTCTTGAATCGACTTTACAGTTAAGTCATTTGGCTCGTAAATCATTTTATTTACATAATTTAATGCCGTATAAAAATCATTCATTATTCCACCCCTCAAATCTCCAACAATCTGGCCCGTTCGTATTATATACTTAACCAGTCATTTCTGGTTGACCTATTTTTTATAGGTTTTATGATTAAGGTAGCCGGGGTAGGACGATCTGGCCCGTGGGACATTGATCCCGTCCGCAATACTGTCCACCCTCTCCTTGTAGAAACATGTTTGAGGCTGGTTGGGACTCAGATCCCGTATAACAAGCGAAGCTATGACACTACAAGCGATAAAGAGGCGAACCGGCAAATCTATTAAAAGGAGCGTTTTAAATATGGACCCTGTAATCGGCTTGGATGTTGCTAAAGGCGAAAGCCAAGTTCAAGCTTTTTTACAAAGGAAAGAAACATATAAACAAGGCTTTAAATTTACACACGATTTACCAGGACTTCAATCATTTCATAGCTTTTATCATGAAGTAGAAAAGGTTTCAGGTCAGCCTCCGGCTATTATCTTTGAATCTACTGGACACTATCATGAGCCAGTTCTTCATTTTCTTGAAGATAATGATATAGCGTATTATTTGGTTAATCCAGTAATTTCATTTGAAGCTAGGAAGACTAATTTACGACAAGTAAAAACAGATAAAGCTGATGCATATCATTTAGGAGAGGTTTACTACAAAGAAGATCTCGAAATCTATCAAAAGAAAACAGGTAAGGCCCTTAATTTACGCCTTTTAACTAGACAGCACAGTGCTTTAACAGATAGTTATGTTCAGATAAAGCTTCAATTTCAGGTGGCCTTGGATCGAGTGTTTCCTGAATTTCATAATGTTTTTAGTGATTTGTATGGCAAGCTATCATTAAACACTTTATTGAATTATCCCACTGCTATAGATGTTCATAAAGTCGCTGAAGAAAAGTTAGCTGACGAGATGCGTCAATTTGGAGCTAGACGCTCCCAATCATGGTTCTTGGACAAAGCACGGCAGTTAAAAGAGGCGGCAAAGCGCAATCCGTTTCAATCTCAAATTAGCCATGGACAACTTATCAGTTTGCGTATGTATATTCATATGCTTTTTCAATATCAAGAGAATCTATCAAAATTATTAAAAGAAATAAATGCGCTTTCAAAGTCTTTTGAAGAATACAGATTAATCCAATCCGTACCCGGTATCGGAGATAAGATTGCTGCAACAATCATCTCTGAAATCGGTGATATCAATCAGTTTG
>JAPFCO010000461.1 GCA_026169505.1 Pseudogracilibacillus sp. | reverse complement strand
TGAGTGAATTTCATAATTACCCAAATCAGCTACATCACTACAACATGTAGTTAAGAAAGATTCAACGAAACTACATGTTGTAGTGATGTGGCGCTAAATACGAATTATGAAATTCACTAAAGTATGGAGCGTGAAAATTGATTTGTTATGTCAGATAGAATGAATACGAAACAGAAAAAAACTCCCACTCAAAAAGAAGGGAGTCCATTGACTAATAGATTATTACTTTGCTGTTTGAAACTTTTTATTCAAAACATTGTTTAAAGCTTTTTCATGTGCTTTTACCGTTCGATCGATATCTTCTAATGTATGAGCGATTGACATGGAATAGCGATTCAAAGGTTTAAGATAGACACCTAAATTTAATAATTCGATATCAATTTCTTCACGTAATGATGTATCTGCTTTCCACATATCACGATAGTTCCGAATGGGTTCTTTAGTGAAGATAATATTGAAAATACTCCCACTTCCAATCGTTTGCATATCGATATGGTGGGATGCGTATAGATTTTCTAAACGGGTACGTAAATGCATGGTGTGAGAAAACAAAATATCGAATAAGTGCTCTTCCTCTAAAAGCTTAATCGTTTCAAGTCCTGCAGCGAGGACAAGTGGATGGCCGTTATATGTGCCACTATGGAAGACAATGTTTTCTGTTTGTTCGCTTTCGCTTCCTACAGAAAAGACATCACCTTTCGCGTTTGCTGCGCTTTGCATCATGATATCACTTCGTCCTCCCACTGCACCGATAGGAAAACCACCACCTAATACTTTGCCCAATGTAGTTAGGTCAGGTTCAATGTCGTAAATGCTTTGTGCACCACCTAAAGCGACACGAAACCCTGTTTTCACTTCATCAAAAATGAAGACAATATTTAATTCAGTAGTTAGTACTTTTAAGCGATGGATAAATTCTTTGTCAGCTGGAATAAAGCCACCTTGGATTGGTTCTAAAATAACAGCCGCTAATTCATCTTTATGTTTACGCAATAAGATTTCGGTAGCTTCTATATCATTAAAAGGTAGGACAATTGTTTGGTGGTGTTGCTCTTTGGGAATTCCAGAAGATTCGATCACAGCGGATGGTGATTTGGCATCCCCGGCAGCTTCCTCACTAGGGTTGACACTGACAAGAACTTGGTTCAATCCACCATGATAATGTCCTTCGAATTTAGCAACTTTTTGTTTGTTCGTGTGCGCAATCGCCAGTCGAATCGCTAATAGTACAGCTTCAGTTCCAGAATTAGTGAAACGTACTTGTTCCATGCTTGGATATAGTTCGTTCAGTTTCTTCGCCATCGTTATTTCTAGTTCATGTGGTGTCCCAAAGATAATCGTTCCAGATTGTTGCATTTGTTTAATCGTCGCTTCCATAATTTTCGGGTGACCATGTCCGGTAATAAGTGCACCATAACAGAGTGAGTAATCAATATACTCCATATTATCTACATCAATTAATTTGCTGCCATTTCCTTCTTTCATAAAAATTGGATAAGGAGCAAAATGTTTTATATTTGCTGTAACTCCCCCGGGTATAACGGCTTCTGCTTGCTGAAACATTTCGAATGACTTATCTTTCTCGTAAGTAGAAGCTTCGTAACTGATCATTTTTCATCGCCTCACATTGTATTTTTTGCAAATAACAACTTTGCATATACTTTTCTCTTCCTGTCTTTAGTATATGTGAGGAAAATCAATAATGCAACAAAAATTTCATTAAGTTAAAATAATGAATTAATAATTTCATAAATATATGTATATACTCAACCATTATTCATTTTCTTTATAAAAAACATCGTAACGATCCCATAATTGTTCGAATGCTTCAAGTCGTTCTCTAATATTAATTCCCGCTTCATTTCCGATATAGGCTATTAATGTATTAATAACACTTAGTGGCGCTACAAATGAATCTAAAAAGGATTCCATATGACTAGAAGCAAATAAAGAAATATGTGCATACGACGTAATAGGCGAAGAGAGATGATCGGTTAAAGCGATAATTGTTGCGTTGTTGTTAGCGGCATAGGAAACAGCATTTAAGGTGCTTTTTGTATAGCGTGCATAACTAATCCCAATGACAACATCATGTTCGTTAATATCATAAATTTGATCAAAAACTGCTTCTGTTGTAGTTACTAACTCACTATTACCTAAAATAATATTGAAATAGTATTGTAAAAATGTTCCAAGGGACATGGCACTTCGATTGGCAATAATATAAATTCTTTTTGCTTTTAATATATGTTTCGCTGCCTGCTCGAAATCTTCAATATGTAATTGGGACATTGTTTGATGAATGTTTTTTATATCGTCATTAAAATTATCATAAATTGCCTTTTCGGTATGTGTATATTCAGAATTAGCCATGCTAAAACGCTCAACCGTGTTTAATTGTTTTTCAATCGTATCGGCTAAATAGCGTTGTAAACCATTATACCCTTCATAGCCGAGGAAACTTGCAAATCGGACGACGGTAGCTTCACTCACTTCGGTTAGGGAAGCTAGTTTCGCACCAGTAATAAAAGGAATAGAATGAGGATTTTCTAAAATATAGTCAGCAAGTATATGTTGTGATTTACTCATTTTTTCACGCTTTGTACTAATTTTTTTATAGATTGGATTCATACTCATTTTTCTACTCCTTTCATTATATGCCGTAGCCAGTATAAAATATCTTCATAAACATCTGTTTTATTTGTTTCATTTAGTATTTCATGACGGGCTCCTTTATATAACTGCATTGATACATGTTGCATACCACTATTTCTATATTGTTCATACACTTTTTTAATCGCTTTTCCAAAATCACCGACAGGGTCCTCGTCACCAGCAATAATAAATAAAGGTAAATGTTTTGGAACGCGAGCAACTTGATCTTCTCGATGAATCAACTCAATGCCACCAATTAAATCTACAAAAAATCCAGCTGAAGCAACAAATCCACAAAGTTCATCTTCTACATATGCATCAACAACAGCTTCATTATGAGTTAGGAAGTCGAATGCTGTTCTCGGATTATCAATAAGCTTGTTATATCGTCCAAACGTTAATTTATCTAGTAGTGGACTCGGTGTACGTGCACCAATCCGTTTTTTTTCTATTTTTGCTAACATTAATCCAATGGCTCCAATAATCCCTTGGTCACCACCTGTACCACAGATAATTGCCCCAGCTATTTTATCACCATACTTTGCAATATATCTTCTTGTTAAAAAGGAACCCATACTATGCCCGAATAAAAACAAGGGAAGATCAGGATGTTCGTTTTTAGCGATAGCACTTAAACGGTACATATCATCAACAACTAATTCGAATCCATTTTCATCAGCAAAATATCCCCGATCATCTGGAGCGGTGATAGAACGGCCATGGCCTCGGTGATCGTTACCGTAAACGACAAATCCATGTGAAACGAGAAAACAACTGAAATCATTATATCGTAAAATATGTTCTGCCATACCATGTGCTAATTGAATCATACCTACTAGTTCAGTCTGTTTATTTGGTTGCCAAAGGTAAGAATTAATTTGTACCCCATCTGATGTTTGAAATGTGAATTGAGATCGAATCATCGTGCACCATCCTTTACATAATTTTTACTTACTATTAATGTACCACAATTGCTTTATAATGAAATAATATGAGCATGCACGAATATACATGTTTATGCATTAATAATGTATAAAATTAAAATGCTATAACAATGATTGCTATATAAACATTAGGCTAAAACATAAAAAACTTTTTTAAAAACTTATAAATATACTATTGCTTTTATTTTTATACAGTATATAATAGTAATTATTACAAATAAATTGGAGTGGATGAATAATGAAAGTAGCAATTATCGGAGCAACTGGTTATGGAGGGGCGGAATTAGTTCGAATTCTGCGTCAACATCCACATGTATCCATTCACTCTGTTCACGCATCAAGTTTGCTGGGAGAACCTCTCACAGGAAGTTATCCTCATATGCAAACGATAGTAGATGATAAACTTCAACCAGTAGATGTGAATAAAATGTCTCAAGAAGTCGATCTCGTATTCATGGCAACACCTTCAGGAGTGGCAACAGAATTAGCACCACAATTTTTAGAAAATGGTGTGAAAGTGATTGACTTATCAGGTGATTATCGAATTACAGATCAAGAGGTATATCGAGCATGGTATGGCATTGATCCATCTGAAAGTAAATTACTGGAAAAAGCGGTGTATGGACTAACTGAATGGGTAGATGTGGATTTGTCCGAAGTTAATTTAATATCGAACCCGGGGTGTTATCCCACATCTGCACTATTAGGATTAGCGCCGCTTGTTCAGCATAATATAATCGATGAAAAAACAATTATAGTTGATGCAAAAACGGGAGTAAGTGGAGCAGGGAAAGGTTTATCTGCGGCAACTCATTTTGCAGAAACAAATGAAAATTTTAAAATATATAAAGTGAATCAACACCAACATACACCAGAAATTGAGCAAGGATTACATCGCTTTAACGATCAAGTTGGTGCGGTTACTTTTACAACTCATTTAGCCCCAATGACGAGGGGAATTATGTCGACGATGTATGCAACAGCAAAGAGTAAAACATCGACAAAAGCATTAATCGAATTATTTGAAGAAAGTTATCGTGATGATTATTTTGTACGAATTCGAGAAGAAGGAACATTTCCAAGTACAAAAGAAGTATATGGTTCGAACTTTTGTGATATTGGCATCACATACGATGAACGAACGAATCGCATTACAGTCGTCTCAGTGATTGATAATTTAGTCAAAGGTGCTTCAGGGCAAGCGGTACAAAATATGAATAAGATGCTCGGGATAGACGAGAAAACAGGTATCGATATGATGCCAGTTTTCCCATAAATGACGGATCAAAGGGGAATGCAAAATGAGTGGTGAAAATCAAACCATTAATAATAAAGTGAAAAAAAATACGGATGGATCAATCGTTACTCCAAATGGATTTCAGGCAGCTGGTCTGCATTCAGGAGTGAAACGTTCTCGGAACGATTTAGGAGTTATCTATTCTGAGCAACCTGCGAATGCCGCGGCTGTTTATACATTAAATCAAATCAAAGCCGCTCCTATTAAAGTGACAAAAGAAAGTTTGGGAAAAGAAGATAAAATTCAAGCAGTAATTATTAATAGTGGTAATGCGAATGCGTGTACAGGTGAAAAAGGGGAGCAAGACGCTTATACAATGCGTACTGTTACTGCAGAAAAGTTTTCAATCCCCGAACATTATGTAGCAGTTGCCTCTACAGGCATTATCGGGCTTGAGATGCCGATGGATAAAATTACACCACATATTGATGAATTAACAGTAGGTACATCCTCAGATCATGCAACACAATTTGGAGAATCGATTTTAACGACAGATACTTTTATGAAGTCAACATGCTATGAAACTAAAATTGATGATCAAACAATTACAATGGGTGCTGCTGCAAAAGGATCAGGAATGATTGAACCAAACATGGGTACAATGCTTGCCTTCATAACAACAGACGCAGTAATTGAAGGGGCAGTTTTACAACAGGCATTAAAAGAAGTGGTAGATCAGACCTTTAATTGCATTACAGTGGACGGAGATACATCGACAAATGATATGGTTTTAGTATTAGCTAACGAAACAGCCAAGAATGAATCGCTCACACCAGCGCATCCGGAATGGGATACGTTTATCGCTCTATTAACAGCAACTTGTGAAGATTTAGCGAAGCAAATTGCACAAGATGGTGAAGGTGCTACAAAACTAATTGAAGTTCAAGTAACTGGTGCCCAGACAGATGAAGATGCTCGAAAGGTTGCAAAGTCAATTGTTGGTTCCTCATTAGTAAAAACAGCGGTTTTCGGAACAGATGCAAACTGGGGTCGTATCATTGCAGCAATTGGTTATAGTGGCGTAGCGATTAATCCACATACGATTAATACATCCATTGGACCGATTGATTTACTGAAAGATAGTGAGCCGACTGATTTTAAAGAAGAAGATGCAACAACTTATTTACAAGAAGATATTATTCATATTGATGTTGATTTGCAAATGGGTGAAGGAACCGGAAAAGCATGGGGTTGTGACCTTACCTATGATTATGTGAGAATCAATGCAAGTTACAGATCGTGAGAGGGGATTAATCGTGCAAGGTATTGTCGTCTTTAAATGCGGTGGTAGTTCGATTGATGAATTATCGGATGATTTTTTTACGAATATAAAATCAATGAAAGAAGCGGGCATGAAGCCAGTAATTGTTCATGGTGGTGGTCCTGCGATAGAAGAAATGTTAGATGCTTTAGATATTTCCTATGAGTTTTATGATGGCTTACGGAAAACAACAGTCGAAATGATGGATATCGTAGAGATGGTTCTAGTAGGCAATGTAAATCCACGTTTAACAAGGCGTGTCAATGCATATGGTCTGAATGCAGTTGGTCTATCTGGATCGGACTTTCAATTACTAAAAGCAACACCAATCAATTATGAACGTTATGGGTTTGTTGGTGAAGTAGCTAGTGTCAATGTACAAGTGATTCATTCTTTATTAGCAGATGGTATTACGCCAATCATTTCACCGATTGCGATTGGGCAAGATGAGCGACGTTATAATGTGAATGCAGATACGGCAGCAGGAGCTGTTGCCTCCGCATTACTAGCGAGACAATTGATTTTTGTCACAGATGTACCAGGTATTTTAAAAGATGGTGAACTGTTAGAAGAAGTGACAACAACTGATATAGAGGGCTACATCGCTGATGGGACAATTTATGGTGGAATGATACCAAAGGTAAAAGCAGCGATGAAGGGTTTAACGAGCCATGTACGAGAAATCATGATTGTGAATGGAAAGAAATCAGAGTTAAAAGATACAACGACATTAGCAGGCACAACAATATCAGTGCCAGTTGAAGCAAGTAGTAGATAAATGTAAGAGATGAAGATAAATGGGAGTGGGATAGAATGGCTTTGTTTCCAACGTATAATCGTTTTAATGTTGCAGTGCAACAAGCAGAAGGAACGATTGTAGAAGATGTAAACGGGAAGAAATATCTTGATTTTGGTTCAGGAATTGGTGTGACCAATTTAGGTCATCGACATCCTACTGTACAAAAGGCGGTAGAACAACAATTAAATGCATATTGGCATACATCCAATTTATATGCAAATCCAATTCAAGAAGACGTAGCAAAAAAAATCACTGACAATAGTGTAGGTGATTTTGTTTTCTTTAGTAATAGTGGTGCAGAAGCAAATGAAGCAGCGATTAAATTAGCACGAAAAGCGACTGGAAAAGAAAAAGTAATTACCTTCCATCAATCATTTCATGGGCGAACTTTTGCAACAATGGCTGCAACAGGGCAAGAAAAAGTGCGCACTGGATTTGGACCAATGTTAGAGAAGTTCGCTTATGCGACCTTTAATGATATTGATTCAGTTAAAGAAGTATTAGATGATCAAACTGCAGCGATTATGGTAGAAGTTGTCCAAGGAGAAGGCGGGGTAAATCCAGCTGATCAATCATTTCTAGACGATATTGTGCGATTATGTGAGGCAAATGATATTTTATTAATAATTGATGAAATCCAGACGGGAATTGGGCGAACAGGGAAGAAATTCGGTTACGAACATTATGGCATTGAACCTGATATTTTCACATTAGCGAAAGGTTTGGGAAATGGGGTGCCAGTTGGAGCTATGGTAGCAAAGCAAGAACTTGGCGAACATTTCGGACCTGGAACTCACGGATCTACCTTTGGAGGTAATCCGATCGCAATGGCTGCTGCCAAAGCAGTAACATCTGTCGTCTTTGCAGATGCGTTTTTGTTAGAAGTGGAAGAAAAGGGCGCATATTTAGCTGACTTGTTGGAAGAACATATTGCCCCAATTCATAAAGTTAAAGCAATTCGTCAAAAAGGATTAATGGTCGGTATTGAATACGATGAAGCCGTAGGTAGTCTTGTCACAACATTAATTGCTAAAGGAATGCTTACACTCAGTGCGGGGGAAAATGTACTACGATTACTACCTCCATTAACAGTGACAAAAGCAGAGTTGGACCAAGGAGTACAATTTATAAAAGAAACAATGAAATTATAAATAAAAAAATGAAGTCACTGAAAATCTCGTTAATTAAACAAGGGTAAGAGAAATACAAAGCATCCTGAATATACGTAGACTCCAGTGGGATTGAAGAGATCGACGAGACTACGAAAGGCGTAGCCTGAGTTGGCTCGACACTCGCCCACGGAAAGCGAAGTATAATCAGGATGCGGATTTTCCCACAAAAATTAGAATAAACGTTTATATTTTTAATGATTATCAAAAAACAGCACGGGGAGGCAACTCGGATGCCCAAGAAAGAAGAAATGAACAAAGTATTAGTGATTGGATCTGGACCAATTGTCATTGGGCAAGCGGCAGAATTTGATTATGCTGGTACACAGGCCTGTTTAACACTAAAAGAAGAAGGCTGTGAAGTAATTTTAATAAATAATAACCCAGCAACGATTATGACAGACGAACAAGTTGCGGATAAAGTGTATTTTGAACCATTAACCGTTCAAAATATTGAAGCGATTATTCAGCAAGAAGAGCCAGATGGTATTTTAGTGTCAGTTAGTGGGCAAACAGGACTCAATTTAGCCTTCGAACTACAAGAGCAAGGTTTGATTGAAAAATATCAATTACAAGTACTTGGAACATCGATTGAAGCAATTAAAAAAGGAGAAGATCGAAATCTTTTCCGTAATTTAATGAATGATATTAACGAGCCAATTGCAGAAAGTGCGATTGTCGATCAATTAGAAGATGCTTTAACATTTAGTAATGAAGTAGGTTATCCGATTATCGTACGTCCCGCTTATACATTAGGTGGTTCCGGTGGTGGCATTGCAACAGGAGAGAATACATTTATTGAGCATGTGACAAGAGGGCTTCGTGCAAGTCCAATTAACCAATGTTTAATCGAAAAGAGTATAGCAGGTTGGAAAGAAATTGAGTTTGAAGTGATTCGTGATAAAGATAATAATGCTGTTGTTGTATGTCATATGGAAAATATTGATCCGGTTGGCGTACATACGGGAGATTCGATTGTCGTTGCGCCAATTCAAACGTTAACGACAGAAGAAATTACATTATTACGAGAAGCTTCGTTAAAAATTGTAAAAGAGATTGGTATTATCGGAGCATGTAATGTGCAACTTGCATATGAGCCGAACACTAAACAATATATTATTATTGAAGTGAATCCGAGAGTTAGTAGATCTAGTGCATTAGCATCTAAAGCGACAGGATATCCAATCGCAAAAATTGCTACAAAGCTAAGTTTAGGTTATACATTAGCGGATATTCCTTATGGGGATACAACGTTAGCAACCTTTGAACCAGTCTTAGATTATGTTGTTGTTAAATTTCCTTGTTGGCCATTTGATAAACTATCAACAGCCGATCGTAGACTAGGAACACAAATGAAGGCAACTGGAGAAGTAATGGCAATCGAGAAAACAGTTGCTGCAGGTTTGCAAAAGGCGGTCCGTTCGTTGGAACTTGAAGTTCATGGTGTTTCCTTACAAAAAATTGCAACACAATCAACAGAACAATTACGTAAATTAGTGTTGAATGTGGATGATCGACGTTTTTTCGCTATTTTAGAATTGATGCGACGTGGTAACAATATGGATGATATTAGAAAAGCAACAAAAATTGATGCTTACTTTTTACAAGAGATGTGGAAGCTAGTGCAGTTAGAAACAGAAGCGAAACAGACAAACGTAAAAAGTGTAACGTTAGACCAAATGTTCGAGTTAAAGCAAGCTGGTTTTACAAATGCTTGGTTAGCTAGTACGTGGAGTTGTTCAAGAATAGAAATAGAAGAGAAGCTTCACAAAGTTGGGATTCATTTAACATATGAGAAAATCCAGGCATTTACAGAACAAGAAGACGAAGAAGCGGCATATTACTATGGTGTTTGGGAAACAGAAGATCGAAAAGTAATCCCAGCGTCAGCAAAAGAAAAGATACTTATTATAGGGTCTGGTCCGATCCGAATAGGGCAAGGGGTAGAATTTGATTATTGTTCTGTACAAGGAATTAAAGCCCTTGAAAAATACGGATATGAGACAGTCTTAATTAATAATAACCCAGCGACAGTGAGCACGGATTATGAATTAGCAGATAAGTTATATTTTGAGCCAATTACAGCAGAAGATGTACTATATGTGATGAACTATGAGCAAATCAGTAAAGCAATTGTTCAGTTCGGTGGGCAAACAGCAATCAACTTAGTAAAAGAATTAGAAGAAGCAGGTGTAGAATTACTAGGCTCGAAGATGGATACGATTGATATGTTAGAAGATAGAGATCGTTTTTATCAATATGTACAAAAAATCGACATTCCTCATATTCCAGGATTGACTGTCATATCTGCGGAAGATTTAAGACAGAAGGCTCGTCAAATTGGTTATCCAATTTTAATACGCCCGTCTTATGTTATTGGTGGAAAAGGGATGAAGATTATTGAGTCTGAGAAACAATTAGAACAATTTATCTCGAAGCAATTAACAAAATCATCCTATCCAATTTTAATTGACGCGTATTACCCTGGAAAAGAAGTGGAAGTAGATGTCGTAACAGATGGACAACGAATTATGATTCCAGCTATTTTTGAACATATTGAAAAGGCTGGTGTCCATTCAGGTGACAGCATGGCGGTTACTCCACCAGTAACATTATCTGCATCGATGAAAGAGCAAATTGTGTCATATGCTGAACGCGTAGCACAAGGCATGGATTTTAAAGGTATCTTTAATATTCAATTCGTTATTTATGAAGATGTTTTATATGTGCTTGAGGTGAACCCAAGAGCATCAAGAACAGTACCAGTCATTAGTAAAGTCACATCAGTCGATATGATTGAACTTGCGACAGGAACTTTGCTAGGTAAGACATTGGCAACAGACCAAAAGTTATTACCGGAAAATGACTTTTATACGGTAAAAGCACCTGTGTTCTCATCGACAAAACTTCCAGGAGTAGATCCAGTACTTGTGCCAGAAATGAAATCGACGGGAGAAGTCATTGCTATTTCTCCAACATTTACAGGCAGCTTAACGAAAGCATTCATTTGGAACGAACAATTACAACAAGCTTGGCTACAAGAAGGAAAAGAAGTGTACGTTGCAATTGATCATCAAACGATGATAAGTGAAT
>JAPFCO010000230.1 GCA_026169505.1 Pseudogracilibacillus sp. | reverse complement strand
GGTGTAATAGGGAAGTAACCTGTTGCTGCTGCCCACTCCGCCTGTACGTCAGCCTGTGTTGTGAATTTAATAAACTCCCAAGCCGCTTCTTGTTCCTCTTCAGCCACTTGATTTGTAATCCATAATGAGGCACCACCAACTACTAGTCCTTGTCTGTCTGTATCATCAGCACCTGGAAGTGGCGCTGAACCAACTTCAAATGGTGCATTTTTAATTACTTCCGCCGTGTTTGCTGTGGAGTCAAAATACATCCCAACTTGTTCTGCAAAAAACGGTCCACGTGGATCCTCCCAGTCACTCCCATAATTTGTAAATGTCTCTGCTTGATTCATTTCATCTAACCATTCAAAAACAGCTAAACCTTCATCTGAATTTACTAATGCTTCTGTAGCATCCCCACCGCGCCCATTATCATTATCTAAATAAAGAGCGCCTTGGTTCGCTAATAATTGTTCCACAAACCAACCGATAGTAGCCATTGTAAATCCATAATTACCATCCGTCGCTAACTTGTCAGCTGCATCCTGCACTTCACTAAATGTTCCAGGAGGATTGTCTCCATCTAAACCAGCTTCTTCAAATTTATCTTTGTTATAAAACATTACCGCATTTGATGTGTTAAATGGCATCGAATATAATTGTTCATCAATCGTGTAATAAGATAAAATATTTTCTTCCAACATAGACACATCAAAATCCTCTGCATCAATAAATTCTTGCATCGGCGTAATAAAATCACTCTCACTCATATATTTCGTACCAATTTCAAATACTTGTACAATTGCAGGTGCTTCATCTGATCCACCTACAGCACGTAATTTACTTAATGAATCATCATAACTTCCTTGATAAATAGGATTTACTTCAACTGAATCAGATTGTTCGTTAAATTGATTTACAACATCTTCGAGCGCTTGACCATTATCTCCACTCATCGCATGCCAAAAGTCAATTTGTGTTTTTTCCCCTGAAGCTTCTCCATCGCCCGCTCCAGCATCATCTTCGTCGTCACCACCACTACATCCAATCAGTGCAATAGATAACATGAGTACAAAAGATATACTAATTAAAAACTTCTTCATCACTTTTTCCCCCTTATATTATCCTTTTACCGCTCCGGCTGTTAGCCCTTCACGGATATATTTTATTCCTACAAATAATAAGATGAGTGTAGGAAGTAAAATCGAAACTACTCCTGCCATTACCATATTCCATGATGATGAACTTTCATTAGATATAAGCATTTTTAGTCCGATTTGCACAGGACGTACTTTATCATCATTTGTTACTAATAATGGCCATAAGTACATATTCCATGTCGTTAAAAAGCCATAAATACCTAAAGCACTTAACGAAGATTTGGATAAAGGTAAAACAAACTTCCAGTAAAAGTGAAATCTTGAGCACCCATCTACTTGGGCGGATTCCCATAATTCTTTCGGTAAAGTTAAGAAATGCTGACGTAATAAAAATACCCCAAATGGTAATGCGAAATGTGGAAACGTTAACCCCATATATGTATCTATCCATCCAAAATTAAGAATAGTTAAAAAGTTCGGGATAATCGTTGCCTCCCAAGGAATTAACATCGTTGCTAAAAATATAAAGAAGATCGCATTTCTTCCTTTAAACGGGATAAATACAAATGCATATGCAGACAAACTACAAACAATTAACTGCCCCATCATAACGATGAACGACATCCAAAAACTAACCATTAAATAATGTAGTAACGGTATATTATTAAACACATCCCGATAGGCATCAAAGCTAAAGGATGATGGAAGTAACTTACCAGCATAAATCTCTTGTGGTTGCATAAAACTTGCTGACACTGCATATAAAATTGGGAAAAATAAAATCAAAGCAGAAATAGATAATAAAGTGTATAACGATACTTTTCTTATCATTGGTAATGCACCTTCTTTTCCCCAATCGTAAATTGAATGACCGTCACGAATAAGATAATGACAAACAACAGAATTGCTTGTGCACTCGCATAGCCAAAGTTACCGTAAGAAAATGCTTCTTGATAAATAGAATATACAATAATATTCGTTGATCCAGCTGGTCCACCACCAGTTAAAATATCAATCTGTCCAAATGTTTGGAAAGCGCCAATAACAGCAATAATCGTCACAAAGAAGAGAACAGGTGATAATAATGGGATGGTGATTCTGAATAACTTTGACCAATAACCTGCACCATCAATATCTGCACTTTCATATAATTCTTGCGAAATGTTTTGCAAACCACCGAGAAGAATAATAAAGTTAATCCCTATATGCATCCATACAGTTGTAATTGCAACTGAAAACAATGCCCACTTCGAACTAGTTAACCAATCAATTCCATCAATACCAACGACCCCTAGAATACTATTCAATACCCCTAATGATGGGTGAAATAAGAATAGAAAAATCGTAGCACCAGCGGCAACTGACACGCCTAATGTCGAAGAGAAGATTGTTCTGAAAAAACCAATTCCTTTTAATTTTTCACTTGCGATCACTGCTAAAAATAATGAGATGATGATTTCTGCTGGA
Source organism: Pseudogracilibacillus sp. (assembly GCA_026169505.1). Classification (GTDB taxonomy): domain Bacteria; phylum Bacillota; class Bacilli; order Bacillales; family Amphibacillaceae; genus Pseudogracilibacillus. The sequence goes on along the minus strand of JAPFCO010000230.1, from coordinate 7,069 downwards.
ACAGTGTAAAGGACAAAAAGAAACGTACCTTTCAGACTTTTTCTAAATTCTTCGGAAGCTAATAATTCCTTATAATGTGCTAAACCTACGAAATCATTTACTACTCCGCCGCCACCAACTTCAAAAAAACTGAAATATAACGTTTTAGCGATCGGATAAAATAGAAAGACTCCAAGTAAAATTAATGCTGGCAGTAAATATAACATTCCTGTACCAAAGATTCTCCTCTGACTATGTCGCTTGGAACGTCGCCGTTTTTCATTCACTTTTAAAGTCTCTATGGTTGCCATAAATATAGGATGCTCCTTTCCCCTTCATAGATCATGCTCAATATGTAGTAGAAGCTGTATACAAAGAAAGGGATTCACAAAAATAACCCTTCAATTTATAGTTTTATGAAGAAGGTTCGCTTTGTGAATCCCTCGGCTCCGCACACGCCCTTAACCCAACCCAATTAAAGCAAAATCCCTTTTTAAAGTCAATGTGCTTTTGGGCGTATTATCTATTAATAGGTCAAGATAAAAATAGCTCTATAAGCCGTCCTATATGTATTTTTGTTTGATTCCTTTTTCTGTATAATGGCAAATGTAAAATCGATGTTAATTATTTATAATTACTGTGGATTTGCAAATTAAAATAGTAAAGAACCATCCATTATGAAGCTATTTAACTCCTATTAAAAACAGTATATGCCTACACTTAAATCAAATGACCAAAAAGTGAAACAAGTGTTAAACTTACAAGTCCAACAGAAATCGAAGCAATCAAGCCAATATAAAATGGTTTCATACCTAGTCCTTTAAACATCGAAAAATCCGTTGATAAACCTACTCCAGCCATAGCAATTCCTAACATATATGTAGAACCGAAAGAACTCCAAAAGTTGTGAAAGCTTTCCCAACTAGATGTTGCTAGTAAGCCAAATGCTTGCCCTGTCTGTTCTAATGTCATATCCCCTACGGTTCGAACAAGGGATAAAGCTAAAAACAACAGAACAAAAACAGGGATAAATTTATACCATTTCGGCAACGTACGTGTAGCATCTGAATCCCCATTATTTTTATAAAACAAATAAGATACAAACGGGATAACTGCAATAATAAATAAATTACGCGTCAACTTTGTTACCATTGCCACATCAATCACTTTTTCCATGTCATAGATTTGGCTATGAATTAATGCGGACCCGGTTACTTGTGCTGTATCATGGATAGCCGTACCTAAAAACAAACCAACCTTAACTGGATCGTCACCGAAAACAGCATGTGCCGCATATGGGTACAGTAGCATACTAACTAAACCAAAAATAGTAATATTTGCAACAGCATATGCAATTTCATTATCTTTCGCCTTAATAACTGGTGAAATAGCCATGATCGCTGTCACACCACAAATCCCTGTACCACCTGCAATTAACGTACCAAGTCGCTGGGATTGATCTAACCTTCTAGTGAAATAAAGTGTAACGAACAGACCACTAGCGATACAAACAATAATGAGCGGTAACACCCACGCTCCTAATGTCAATGCCTCCGTTAAACTCAGTCTTAAACCTAATAAAACAATCCCAGCATGCAATGCGAATTTGACAGAAAAAGCGACTCCTTGGTTAAAATAATGATGTAAACCAATTGTATTTCGAATGATAACACCTATAATAATCGCAACAAATATCCCTGAAACGGGACTAGCACTTCCTTCAGGTAATACGTTTAAGATAACTAAGAACACACCTAGTTGATCTGCTAAAACGATACCGAGCATCATAATCATTAAACAAAGGATAATACCAGGTATGATTGTAAAAATAGTCGACTCTTGCTTACTTTTCATTTGATGTTTCTTACCTTCTTTCATGCTGCTATCCTTTCTCTAAGCTTATAAACTTTATGGAAAAGATTGCTCGATACTCTCGATAATTTCATCTATATTCTTTCCAATACTCGCTTCAACTGCCCCAACATATGCGCCTTCAATTAAAGGAGCTTCCACGAGTTGTATTCTCCTGAGATCTGCTAATTCTATTGCTAATTCTGCGTTCATTTTGGCACTACCTAAATCATAAAAAAGCAATACACCACGATCTTGATCTGCGCGTTGAATAGCCGTCTTTATTTTGTCTATGCTTGTCCCAATTTCCCCATCTTCTGTACCGCCTGCTGCTTCAACAGGTACTTCGTGGATCACTTGTCGAATAATTTCTTTTAATCCGATTGTTACTTTTTCACTGTGAGAAATAAGCACAATTCCTACATACGTCATGATGCATCAACTCCTTGTAACACTTCTGCAAATGCTGTTAAAATATAATACGAAGACATCGCCCCTGGATCGATATGTCCAATCGAACGATCTTTTAAATAAGCAGCGCGACCTTTCGTTGCTTTGATCTCTTTTGTACTTTCCATCGCTTGCTCCGCGATCTTAATAATCTGATCTGGTACAATCATTTCCACTTCTTCCATATACACAGCAACAGGCTCCCAAACATCGATCAATGTTTTCTCGCCCACAGCTGCTCTCCCACGTTGCTTCATACCAGACACTGCAGCTACCATTCCTTTTGATAAGGTCGTTTCATCTAGCTCTTTTTTATTGTCAGTTACTAAAGAAAACCGTAAAAATGCTGTTCCATATAAAGGACCTGCTGCACCGCCAACATTTGAAATGATAGTCATCGCAACATCTTTTAGTGCTTGTGTAACTGATGTATATTCCGTATCTTGTAGTTTTTCAACGAGGATTCGAAAGCCACGCGACATATTGATCCCGTGATCCCCATCCCCAACTGCTTGATCTAACTGTGTTAAATATTGTTTATTCGTTTGAATTTTTTCATTTGCTTTTTCTATCCATTGAATGACATCATTGACGGTCCAATTCAATCCTTTCCCCTCCTTCTTATGATTGTACAAAAAATCCCGGTGCCTCTGACTTACTTGCTAACAATGCTTTTAATTCATCATCTAATTGTAATATCGTAACAGATGCACCACCCATTTCAAGTGAAGTCATATATTCTCCTACAAATGAGTCATGTAAGATCATTCCGGCTGTTTCTAATAACTGATGTACTTCCTTGAACAATATATATAATTCCATCTGCGGTGTAGAACCCATTCCATTGATCATTACCACTACTTCCGTTCCTTTTTCCATATTCAAATCAACTAAGACTGGCTCGAGCAATTGTTTCGCAATCGACTTTGCTGTACCTAGTTCTTGCCTTGCAATCCCCGGTTCTCCGTGAATACCAATACCTACTTCCATCTCTGTTTCTGCTAACAAGAAGTTTGGCTCGCCTGCTGCTGGAATCGTACAAGGTGAAATGGCTACTCCCATCGAACGGATATGTTTCACTGTTTTTGTTGCAATTGCTTTAACTTCCTGTAGCGTCCCACCCTGTTCGGCCTTAGCACCAGCAATTTTATGGACAAATACAGTTCCAGCAATACCACGCCGTCCCGTCGTAAAGGTACTATCCTCTACGGCTACATCATCCTTGACGATAACTAGTTCGACTTCTATTCCCTCTATCGTCGCTAATTCTGCTGCCATTTCAAAATTCATCACATCTCCAGTGTAGTTTTTTACGATGAGACAAACACCATACCCGCTATGAACTGCTTTAATTGCTGCGTATACTTGATCAACAGAAGGTGATGTGAAAACCTCCCCTAATACCGCTGCATCGAGCATCCCATTCCCAATATAGCCAGCATGTGCTGGCTCATGACCGCTTCCTCCTCCACTGATTAAAGCCACTTTATTTTGAATTGGAGTTTCTTTCCTCGCTAAAGCAGTCGTACCTTCAATCCGCTTCAACCGATTAGGTGCTGCAAGTACGATACCATCGATCATTTCTTCCACTACACCGTCTGGATGATTGATGATTTTCTTCATGTCACGTATCAGTCCTTTCATTTGGTTTAAATACTTGCGTTGCTTCTACAGCTTTTTTCCACCCAGCATATAAATGATCCTGTCGATCATCTGTCCATGTATTCGTAAATGTTTTTTCTAGTTGCCAATGTTGTGCGATCGCTGCTTTATCTTCCCAAAACCCAACTGCTAATCCAGCTAAATATGCTGCTCCTAATGCCGTTGTTTCTTGAATTTCTGAACGTTCCACTGGCACACCTAACATCTCACTTTGAAATTGCATTAAAAAGTCGTTTTTCACTGCTCCACCATCTACTCGCAATGTGTGTAATGCTATTCCTGAATCCGCACTCATCGCCTCTACAACATCTTTCGTTTGATAAGCTAATGACTCTAATGTAGCACGAATGAAATGCTCTTTCGTTGTACCACGTGTTAAACCAAAAATAGCCCCACGAGCATCACCATCCCAATAGGGGGTTCCTAAGCCTACAAATGCTGGTACAACATAGACCCCATCTGTTGACTCTATTCGTTCTGCATAAGCCTCACTATCAGGTGATGACGGAAACATGCGTAAACCATCACGTAACCATTGAATGGCTGATCCAGCCACGAAAACACTACCTTCTAATGCATATTCGACTTTACCATCTATTCCCCAAGCTAATGTCGTTAATAAACCATTTTCAGATTGAATTCCTTTATCTCCCGTATTCATCAACATAAAGCAACCTGTACCATACGTGTTTTTTGCCATTCCTTCCTCAAAACAAGCTTGCCCAAATAATGCAGCCTGTTGATCACCTGCCATTCCAGCAATTGGAATCTCATGACCAAAGAAATGATAATTCACCGTATGTGCATATACCTCTGACGATGGACGCACTTCAGGTAACATTGATTTTGGTACATCTAATATTTCTAGTAATTCTTCATCCCATGCTAATTCATAAATATTATACATCAATGTTCTAGATGCGTTGGAATAATCCGTTACATGTCTCTTACCACCTGATAATTTATAAACGAGCCACGTATCAATCGTACCAAATAACAATTCACCACGTTCAGCTCGTTCCCTTGCCCCTTCAACATGGTCGAGTATCCACTTTACTTTTGTCCCTGAAAAGTACGCATCGATTAATAATCCTGTTTTTTCTTGAAACTTCTTCTCATGACCTGCTTCTCTTAATGTTTTACAGATTCCTTCCGTTTGCCTTGATTGCCAAACAATCGCCTTATGAATCGGCAGACCTGTTGCTTTATCCCAGACAACCGCCGTTTCTCGTTGATTTGTAATACCAATTCCTGCAATTTGTTCCGGTTGCACACTTGACTTACGTAACACTTCCGCAATACAAGCAAGTACAGATGTCCAAATTTCATTTGCGTCATGTTCTACCCAACCCGGTTTCGGAAAGAACTGCTCAAACTCTTGTTGCGCTGTTTCGACAATCTGGCCTTGATGATTAAAAAGAATCGCTCGGGAACTCGTCGTCCCTTGATCTAATGATAAAATATATGTTTCACTCACTGTATTCTCTCCTAACTATAACTTCATTTTTATAGTCGATTTTATTTATTTGAATTAAAAAAGCAACATGATGATGCCCCTTTCATTTATTTTATCAGAATAATGATGATTTGGTCATACATTTCGAATATAATGATGAAATAAATGAGTTTCCTTCATAATAGGAAGCAACAAGTCATTATATGATATAGTAATAGACAAAGAGGATTCCTCTACTTTGCTTTTTTAATACACTAGATAATCGAAGGTTATATAGTATCTTAATCAATTTCATCTTACGGATTTATCTACATGCTAAATCATTGGAGGTAGCAACGATGAAGAAAACAAAACATACAGGACCGATTCGGATTTCCAAAAAGCCTCGTCCTGATTTATGGGTTAGTAAAGTACCGTTCGGATTAGGTAAAATAAAACCACATCATATTCGCGATACAATGAAAGTTGTGTGGGAAAACAAAGATAATTTACCATATGCTTCACGTATTTTAACACAAGGGGTTTGTGATGGTTGTGCATTAGGGGTCTCTGGGTTAAAAGATCAAACATTAACGGGACCACATGTATGTACAACCCGACTAAATGTACTGCGATTAAATACGATGCCAGCAATTAAGGAACAGACATTATTTTCTGATATAGAAACATTACGCGCAATGGATAGTACAGAACTAAGACAATTAGGGCGTATTCCGTTTCCACTCATCCGTCGCCCAGGGGATCGTAGTTTTAGTCGATTGACTTGGGATGATGCACTGGATATCATTGCTAATAAATTCACCAAGGTCGATCCGAAACAAGCGGCTTTTTATTTAACTTCGCGTGGAATTACGAATGAATCCTACTATGTTGCTGGAAAAGTGGCTCGGTTTATCGGAACGAATAATATTGATAACGCTTCCCGCATCTGTCATTCTCCTTCTAAGACAGCATTAAATCGTTCAATTGGTGTTGGTGCATCAACTTGCAATTATAAAGATTGGATTGGAACAGATGTTTTATTATTTTGGGGTTCTGTTGCTGCAAATAATCAACCAGTTTCAACTAAATATATGTATGCTGCAAAACGAAAAGGTACAAAAATTATTATTATTAATCCATATTATGAGCCTGCAATGGAAAATTATTGGATTCCATCGAATGCGGAATCTGCGCTTTTCGGTACCAAATTAGCTGATGATGTGTACCAAGTGAATATCGGCGGTGACATTGCCTTCATGCACGGCATAATGAAGCATTGGTTTTTAATGGAGGAAGAAGAACATGGTGCTGCAATTGATCATGCTTTTGTCGAGCAACATGTCAATGGTTATGACCAATTAAAAGAGACAGCGCTCGCTTATGACTGGGAACAATTAGAGGCTTCTTCTGGACTTACGAAGGAAAGAATGAAGGAACTTGCCGTACTTCTCGCGAAATCACAGTCAGCTGTATTTGTTTGGTCCATGGGGTTAACGCAACACCGTTTCGGCACAGATAATATTTCTCAAGTTGCGAACTTAGCTTTATTACGTGGCTTTTTAGGACGGGAACATTGTGGACTCATGCCTATTCGTGGGCATTCAGGTGTGCAAGGATCTGGAGAAATGGGTGCCGATCCATTTGTATTACCAGGCAGTGATATGAGTCAAACAAATCGTCAACGTGTAG
>JAPFCO010000213.1 GCA_026169505.1 Pseudogracilibacillus sp. | reverse complement strand
TTGGTGTATCGTCCATCTTTATATAAAAGAAAATAGCTAAGATCGCTAGAATAATAATGAACGGGATAAGCCTTTTTATTCGTTTTGGTAGTTTTTTCGGAACCTTTTCTCTATCTTTCGAATCATTCGCATCCAAATGATTTCCCTCCTTTTTGTTTATAATAACTTCACCTTTGCCTTCCGAAACCCATTATACGCATCGATGACACTTGTCACAATAATGATTGCAACAGTAGCCCATTTGATCCAATTAATTGTCATAATAACTGTATCTAATGGTTTATCGACAAGGCTTGCCATATAAGGAGCAAATTCCGAATGAAACAGATTTGGATTCGTTGCAATAACTATCAAAAAAACAAAGCCTACAAGATGGATGAGCGCATTACTTACTGCAAGTTTGAATGTCCATTGACGATTCATTGCCATGTAGGCTACTCTAAATAGCTCTAGAACAATCAAGATAATTACAATTGTTAGATATGACATCAAGGTTTCCTGATTAAAAATAGGTACGATAAATTCTAATCCGCTATTACCTTGTTCATATATCCCTATTATACCGGAAGCATTAAAATATAAAATGGGCAAAAGGATAGTCCAAAACAAACCAAACAATACTTCCACTCTTTTTATTTCCCTTTTCAATGGAATATAAGGAATCAACTCCAAATCTTTTGGTGTCCATTCTTTACCCGACGGAGACAAAGGAATATCGTCTGATGATCCAACTGTTCGCTCTAAAATAATAAAGACAAGACTCACCCAGAAAAACACTTGAATGATGACTCCTAGTATCATCCAGATTGCTTCACCTAAAACTGTAGAAGCAATAACAAGAAACGATGCGTCACTTCCGAAAATAAAAGCTGATTGACCGATGAAAAATAAAATAAATGTAACAATAGCAACGATCGAACCGACCAACTTCAACATTGTCACATATATATCGTAAAATTTTGGCCCAATAAGATGCATCGGACGATCTCGATAACGGGAGGCTAGTATCGCTGGATTACCGAGATTTTCCAGAGCTTGCTTCACCTCATTCTCCGAGAAGTCATCAGGAAGCATATCCAGAATCGTTGAACGTAATTCTAACGAAATATCTTCGCGCATTTTCTCAGGCAATCTTCGTGCCACTTCTTGCACATATAATTGAATTAAATCCATTTTATTCAACTCCTTCTAATAATATTTTCAATTCTTCATTCATCTTTTCCCACTCTATTTTTAACTTATTAAATAGATCGATTCCAAAATCACTTATTTGATAATATTTACGTGGTCGACTTTGCTCCGTATCCCAACTACTTGTAACCAACTCTTGTTTTTCAAGACGTCTTAATAATGGATAAAGCGTACTTTGATCAATCATGATGCCAGACTTCTCTAAGAGCTGAACAAGTGAATACCCATATTGAGGAGTACTTAATTGGCTTAGCACCGCTAAAGTTAACGTTCCTCTTCGTAATTCTGTTGTTAAAGAATCCAATAAATTACTCAGTTCGTTCACCTCCTTACTCATACTGTATATCGTACACTATTATTAAAAATAAAACAATAGTAAAAAGTAACCCTCTCCATAATCAGGATTAATAACTAATTACGAAGAGAGTTATGTCACTCTTTTTATGCTGTTCATTTTATACATGCGCTAGCTAATGCAGTTTCATGCTATTTTTTAACATGAAAGTCCTAATCAGCAATTTTCGGTATTTGCAACGCATCTCTTGCTTACCATGAATATCACATGTATAATTTGTTCTCCAATAGAATAAGGGGGATGTTTTAATGACGGAATGGATTAGTATTGAGCATGCGAATGAACATAATTTAAAAGACGTAAATGTAAAAATCCCTAAACGTACATTGACAGTAATAACAGGTATTTCTGGGTCGGGTAAGTCTACCCTCGCCCATGATATTCTTTTCAATGAGTCACAACGACAATATTTAGAGGCAATGGGAATGCAAGGCATTGAAAAACCTGACGTTGCCCGAATTAGTGGAGCTTCACCTGCTGTCAGTTTAAAGCAGCAGGAAACGTCATCTAATCCCCGTTCTACAGTCGGAACAAAAACAGCTATGTATACGAGTTTACGGATGATTTATGAAAAACTTGGCATCCGCCCTTGTCCAAACTGTAAACAAGAAGTGAATCCCCTTCAAGCTATAGAAGAAACAGAACATGTAGATGGGGATTTTACTGTGTTTCAAATTTGTCCTCATTGTGAGTTCAAGTTCAAAAAACCCACACGAAGCCATTTTTCTTACAACACAATCGATGGCGCTTGTCAGCAATGTAAAGGTATTGGCAGAGTCGTCCAAATGAATGTGAATACTTTATTTAATATGGAATCTGCCATTGAAAAAGATGCCATTACCTTATGGAAAGGTCGTTACCTAGAGTATCAAGTTAATAATCTAAAAAGAACGATGAGCTATTATGATGTGCCAATTGAGGATAATATGCCACTTAAAAACTTTAATGACCTACAGTTTGCCTTGCTTTGTCATGGTACAAGCAGTCAAGAAGTTGAAAACCTTACTGATAAAAAAGAGCCAAAAACGGTTGGTGATGGTAAATTCGAGGGTGTTATGACAAACCTTTGGCGTAAATATCAAGACAAAAATGGAGTAATGGGCAAAGAAGATATTTTTTTCTATAGTGATACATGTCCAACCTGTCATGGCACGAAATTAACGGAACAAAGCCGGACGGTTAAAGTAATGGATCATTCCATTATAGAAATATCAACATTAGATTTAGATCAATTATTAACATGGGTCCATCATTGTAAATCAAACTTAACTAGCGATGAAATAGCTGTAGTCGATGTTTACATCCGAGATATTGAGACAAAATTGACGCGGATCAAACGTCTAGGACTAGGCTATCTCACTTTAGAACGTGCTACAAACACTTTATCTGGTGGTGAAAGCCAACGTATTCGCTTATCTGCCATTTTAGATTCAGACTTAACAGATGTTATCTATATTATCGACGAGCCAACATCAAGCCTTCACGCTAAAGACACAGAAGGTATTATTGACATTATGAAAAACTTAAGAGATAAAGGAAATACTGTTCTTGTTATTGAACATAATACAGACGTCATGCGAGAAGCAGATTATATCATTGAAATTGGTCCAAAAGCTGGTAGATTTGGTGGGGAATTAATCGGTGCCGGTACATTAGAAGATCTTGAAAGCAATGAACAATCGCTTATAAAAAATTATCTCGCAAACAGAAGTCAGCCCAAACAAAACGTTAGACATGCAGGAAAAACTCCTATTCATATTCAAGACGCCATACGTCATAACCTTGCTTCTGTGAGTGTCGCTATTCCGACAGAATCCCTTGTAAGTGTAACAGGTGTCTCAGGATCGGGTAAATCTTCCCTCTTATTTGATGTCGTCGGTCAAGAAGCGAACAATGTTTCAGGATTAGACCAGTTTGATGAAATCATTACGATTAATCAAACAACTATTTCAAAAATGAAACGTTCAAATGTGGCGACATATACGAACATATTTACCGATATTCGTAATATTTTTGCAAAACTGGAAAAGAGTAAAGCACAAGGCCTAACATCAAAACATTTCTCTTTTAATACAAATGGTGGACGGTGTGATACATGTGAAGGGCTCGGCTATGTAATGAGTAATATGTTGTTTTTCAACGACCTGGAAGTCATCTGCCCGACGTGTAAAGGAAAACGGTTCAAAGAAAACATTCTTAATATCACGTATAATAACTGTAATATAAATGACTGCCTAGAATGTTCAGTGGAAGAAGCATTAGAAGTTTTCACAAACGAAGCAAAAATTACTAAACCGCTCAAACTATTAACTGAAATAGGATTAGGTTATTTAAAACTTGGGCAAACACTCACAACATTATCAGGTGGCGAAGGGCAACGACTAAGGTTATCGACAGCATTAATGAAGAAAAACAAACAAAGGACGCTGTTCTTATTAGATGAACCTTCAACAGGACTACATCCTTATGACATCCAATATTTGTTAGAATTATTCAATCGGTTAATCGATAGAGGTAATTCCATTGTCATGGTCGAGCATAATATTCATATGATTCAGGCGAGTGATTGGATCATTGATGTAGGTCCAGAAGGCGGAGTCAAAGGCGGACATATTATTGCAGAAGGAACACCAAGTGATATCAAAGCTAATCAAGCCTCTGTGACAGGGAAATATTTATAATATGAATAGTATATTTCAATATTTGATGACAGCTAACGAAGTGTTTTAAAAGTGAAAGATCAAAATCTTGATAAACAGTTGTCAATGGTTGTGCGTAAAAGTAATAATAGATTTTTTTGTTGTTTGATTCAATCATCCACCTCTACTAGAAAAATAGAAGTAGTTCCATCTTTTCCCATAAACTACTTCTCCTCTTTACCCACCAAAACTCTATCTTCACATCCACATCTAATTCAAAATCATCATATAATACAAAGTTAAATCGATATCATTTTCCATATCTGGAAGGTCACCACCATAAACCATCTTTCCGTCTGCATAAACTTCATGTGATTGAACTTCAATCGTATTATCGCGCTTATTTTTCACTCCAAATGTTACTCCAACTTTTTCTTCATCCCAATCATTATCCACAACTGTTTATTTCTTAAATACATTAAATTATTAAAATGGGGGGATTGTTCAAAATACGTTTAAATGTATTCCGGAGGATAAAGTTAGATATGCATTTGTGAGTATTGTATGAAATAGATTAACAGACCAACCCTTGACAAAACACATCATATACACTGATAATGAATCATACTCTTGTATTTTTATAAGGAGGAACACCTTTGGAAAAAGAAAACAGCACCCTAAAAAGTCTTAAAGCAACTGAAAAGGAAATGAGAAAAAATTTAATCTTACAAGCAACTCTTACTCTATTTGGTGAAAAGCAAATTTCTGAAGTTAGCATGAGAGACATAGCCAAAGAGGCGGGTATTTCAGCTGCATTAATATACAGACACTTTAAAGATCGGGATGAGTTATTTATTGAAGCTTTTATTTTAAAAAGCCAGGAAATGATTACAACCTTTGAACATACAATTTTAGAGAAGGAAATCATTTTAGTTGAAGATATTGGTAAAGAGTTTGTGCAATACTTGGTACATAACCCTTTATTCTTTAAAATGATGACTTATTTTATGCTAGATCATACATTAGTTGAAGATCATTTAGAACGTTTTAATACTACGATACGTGAGTTATTAGCGATTTTCGACACTGGCTTTAAACAAAGTGGCTTAAAACAAAATGTTAGATTACATTCTCATGCATTTTTCTCTGCTTTAAATGGGATTATGATTACTTTTCACCATTATCCTGGTCGTAGCGAAAAAGAAGTTGAAGATCATATAGAAAGATTAACTTCTTTGATTAGCTCATTATTTTCTAAAATAGACTGAAACAAAAAAAGCTTTCTGCCCACTATTATGAGCGAGAAAGCTATTTTCAGTTTAATATTTATCGTTATTATATCCAGATGTTATTAATTATGACCGGGCGGTATCCATTTTTATCAACTCGTGCTTCAATACCTTCCCCGCTCCGTTCCTTGGTAATAGTTCCACAAACTCAACCTTTTTCACAGATTTATAAGATGCAAGGGATTCTTTACACAATCTAATAATTGCTTCCTCCGTTAAAGATGAATCTTTCAAAGTTACTACAAAAGCTTTTGGAATTTCACCCCACTTTTCATCTGGTTCACCTATTACCGCTACTTCTACAATTTCAGGATGACTTTGAATAACAGACTCCAATTCTGAAGAGTAAATATTTTCTCCACCACTAATAATCATATCTTTCAATCTATCCATCACATAAATAAATCCATCTTCATCGATTTTTCCGATGTCACCGGTAAAGTAATTGTTGTCCTTCAAAACTTTATTTGTTTCTACTTCATTTCTCCAATAACCGTTGAACACTTGTGGACCACTACATACAAGCTCACCAACTTCATTTATATTTACCTCTTGTTTTGTTTCCAAATCAACAACTTTAACATTTCCATGGAAAACAGTTTTTCCCATTGAGGTAACTTTTTCTTTTCCCATTGTATTTTTCCAAAATGAAATAGCTCCCGTATATTCTGTAATACCGTATACTTGTTGGATATTAATTCCTAACTTAACATAAGTCTGAATTAAACTGGTAGGTACAGCGGAAGCTCCACAAGTTATATTACGAATAGAACTGTAATTAGGCTTTACTTTATCCATTACTTTTAACATAAATTGCAACATAACAGGAATTGTCATCATCGTTGTAATTTTCTCTGTTTCTATGAGATTCCAAGCTACTACAGGATCGAAATCAGCCATTAAAATAGATGTACTCCCATTGTGTAGGTTCGTAATGATTGGCGCAAATCCTCCTATATGGAAAAACGGTGCAACAGATAAAAAGCGATCTTGAGCCCACCAATCAATCGCATGTGACATTCCTGCTGAGGCAGCAAATAAATTTTCATGCGTAATCATTGCGCCTTTTGGTTTTCCCGTTGTACCGGACGTATACATAATTAAAGCTATGTCATCTTTAATTGATGCTAATAACGGTTCATCAACTTCATATGAGGCAAGTTGATGATCAAAAGAAGAAGCGCCTACCTCCAATTTAGGAATCGTTGTATCTATCTCTAATTGATTTATTTTATCGGAAAATTCCCTATCAAACAGTATCATGGACGGTTCACAATCTGAAATAATATAATGTAATTCTTGTAGTTCAAGTCGCCAATTAATAGGTACAGTGATGATACCTAATTTAGCTGCACCAAAAAAGGCTGTAATAAAATCTTCATGGTTCTTACAAATTAATGCTATTCTTTCTCCTGGTGTGATATGTTGCTCTTTTAAATAGTTTGAAAACTTATTAACACGTTCGTTCATTTCTTTAAATGAGTATCTTTTTCTCCCAATAAATCCTTCTTCTGATGGGGATAAGTACGCCCGATGTTTCATCATTTCTCCAATATTTAATGCAAACATATACATACCACCTTTTATATTATTTTTAATAAATCATTTACCTTCATTTGTTGTTACAATAGGTTCGTCACCGACTTCATAAAGTGCCTGTTCTTGATATGCTAAAAATAAATCGTCACAGAATTCTTCCCATAATTCAGCTTGTTGGATTGATTCAAGACTAGTTTGAGCTGACAAATCGTATGTTAATAACACGTTTAGCTCTTTAACGAATATATCAATTGTGGAGGTATCGCAACCTACAAGCAGATGACTAATCATTTCTTCTGGATCATACCAGTTTGATGCTCTTTTCATATCCCGATGAATTTGTGTTAATAGTACATTTCTAGGTCCTTCCCACAATTCATTTACCATTGCATCTCTGAATAATCTTGGTATAGATGAAAAGTCTTCAATTACCCCATTCCCACCAAATAGTGAAATAGCAAGACGTAATATGTCAACAGCATCTTTTGCGGCTTTAACTTTTTGTAATAAAATTAATTCTCTTACTTGAAACTGTTCCTTTTTAAATTGTTCTGTATTTACATTATTTGTGTTGTGACGACTTTTAATATATTTGTTATATACTTTAAAGACAGCAGCTGTAGTTCGTTTAGCTGTTTGCTCAACTGTTCGTATTTGTCCTGCAGCTAAAGGATACTCATTTATCTTCTTACCAAATACATCACGGAATTGAGTATATTGCAAGACTTCTCTTGCAGCTCTAAGCATAAAAGCGGCACTCGCTGAACCAATATCTAATCGAGATTTTGTTAAAACGATTCCTACTGCAATTGCGACTCCTTTTTCAAGCGAACCGACTTGATAAGCTTTTGCTCCATCATATGTCAATTCCGCGGATGGAAGTTCACTCGTTCCAAGCTTCCACTTTAGGCGATTGATTTGAAAATTATTTCTTTTTTTACTACCCTTTTCTTCCCAAGAAGGCACGATAAATGTTGCAACATGATTTGAGTCTTCCACTCTCGCAGTGACTACTGCATAATCCGCGTGTATGGCTGAACAAAAGAATTTCGTTCCATACAGTTTATAGTGATCTCCTTCTTTAACTGCACGAAGCACATTCGCAGGAATATTTGAACCACCTTGAATTTCCGTCATAAACTGCGCACCTATTCCAAAATCTCCGTCTATTCCTTCCGTACAGTGAAGCAGAATTTCATTTAATTCATGAGATAGCTCATCTCGATGTGCTGTTAATAAATCAACTAATCCATCTGTACATGCAACTGGACACATCACCCCACCTTCTCCATTATGATGTAGAAGGAACCTTTTTACCATCTGCTCCCATGGTTGTGTCTCTTTGGAAAAAAATTTTTCAGCAAACACTTGATCTTCCGCTTCTATTAATTCTTTCGGCCTAATAATATCGTCAATTCGATTATTATACGCATCATAATGTTCTACTCTAGGATGATGTTCTCGCTTGGCCATCCTATTAACAATTTCCCGATAATCTTTCGAACTCCAATCAGACAGCGCTTTCATTTCATTGCCAATTGATTGAAATTCATTAGCTGTATAATGTTGAATAACCTTTTGCAAGAATAAATTATCCGTATAATCATCATAACTATCTCTAGAAGCAATATAATCTTCAAAAGAGTAAGTATTATTTTCTGTTGATTTCAAAAAGAATACCCCCATTTCTTTTATATTATAAAATAAATATATCCTATATTAGTAATATTGTCAACGTTGTTTTTATTATTGAACATTGTTTACATAAGTGCATAGAATATCCTAATTTGTAATAAGAAGAAATTATTCGCGATTTATTCTTATTATGAACTTTGTTCTACTAATAATGAAAAAATGAAATGAATTAATGCTAGTATCGTTTCATGAAGACATCTCTGCTTTAGATAACTTTTTCACTTTATTTAGCTAGCTGAATCAATTTCATAATACGGGTTTATCGTAAACGAAACGAATGTTTTATAGAATGCTATTCCTATAATTAGTGATGTGCCGCCATAAAATAATACAGCTCAATTCTCATATCAATATCCGCCTTCAGTAATCATATTGAACAAATATTCTTCATGAGAAAAGAGAAGTTATTCCCGAAATATCGATGAATAACTTCTCTTTTATTTTTACTTAAAGACGATTGTTTTTATAAATTAAAAACGATTTCTTTATCAGACCAAAAGCTAGCTTCATAGATTAACTGCAACTGATCATCATCAATTTCTTGTTCAAAAACCATTGTTCCCGATACATTACCTCCTGGTGCTAACTCACCTGAATTTAACGCTGTATCAGAGTCAATAATTGAAAAGGCAGGATCTTCAATTTGGCCATTACTATTTTTCATTTTAAAGTCATATGGATTATAACTTGTATCTTCATCTCCATTATTTTCAATTGACACATGAACAATCACGTATTCTTTTCCTTCTTTAGGCTTATCAAAATCATCACCAGCAGATTTTTCTACTTCTACTACTTCAACAATATTATCATTGAGCGCGACTTTTTCACCTATTTCAAACTCAGTCTTTTCTTCAGTTTCTTCTTCTTCCTTCGCATCATCATTTTCGCTTTCATCTTCTGATTCACTGCTCTCTTCAACTGCAGTAGCCTCCGTAGAATCTACTGCCTCAGGATCATCATCATCACCACCACTTGCAATTGCAAATACAACAATAATAGCTATTAACCAAATCCACCACTTTTTATAAAATGGTTTCTTCACTTTTTCTGACATATCCATGTCCTCCTTTTGTTATACTCATATGTGATCATTAAACCATACCTTTATACCTATGAGTTGTCTATGTCATGAATATATCAGACTATTTTCGAGAAAGATAGAGTGCGTATGTTTGCTTTGCATTTAATTGTATTTCTGAAGAACATTGAAGCAGATTTATTGCTTTTCTCATTTCGAACGATCGTCATTTACTCTAGAAATTACTCCGCTTCCGTAATATCATTAACACTATTATTCCCCTAATATTTCCCTCGTTTTATTTAATATTTCCTCATCTTTTAAGCGGAATTTAAATTCGACTCTTCGTGATGCTTCTGCACTATAATCTCCAGCTTCATCTGTTCGGAAATCACTGTATGATTTACTATTGACAGTTAACTTTTCTTCGACATGTTGTTGAATGTTTGGGTATGGGAACTTTTCACTCATAATATAAGCGGCTACACTATATGCTCTGCCCTGGGCAAGTTCTAAATTATATAAATAATCGCCATCCCGGTCTGTATGTCCTTCAATAATAATTTCTGCAATATATTCTTCATGGCCACTTGCTAGTAAAATATCTAAGTATTGTGGAATGAACTCATCTAAAAATACATACGACTCTTTCTTTAATGTCGCGTCATCATAAGCAAATAATATTTCTGTATCAAATATAATCGCACCTGTATTTTTATCGACTTCAATCTCGTATTCGGAATCGCTAAATGTTTGATGTAACTCTTGTACAAGTTCAGCCCGCACGCCCATAATCTGATCAATCGTGTGTTTCATTTCTTTTATTTGTAGTGATTTAATGACCATCATAATGATAAATATGAGCATAAAACATAATAGAATGGTTGTGAGTAGATCCGTGAATGACGGCCAAAAACGTCCTTCTTCTTCCTCCTGCTTAAATAATTTCTGGTATTTATTATTCATGTTGATCGAGTCCTGTTGGTCGATGATCAACTTGACTTTGTCCCAAAAGCCTGAGTTGCCGATTCATTGTCTGAATTTCCCGGGTTAAATCTTGTAACAATTGTTGGATAGCACGGGCATGATTTTGATTGATTTCCTCAGATATGCGACGCATTTCTGTAAATTCGCGATTCATCCCATCATGCTTCTGATACATATTATTTTCGATATTACGGACGACGGTATCTAATTTCTGACCAAGTGTGCCTTCTAAACTACTAACATAGTTTGCTAGCGTATCTTTTAACATCGTAATGTTGGATTCAAGTTGATGGTCACGTTGGGTAAATGTCTGATTTACTTGCCCAATCGTACGGTTCATTTCCGTGATAAGTTGAAGGTTTTTTTCAGTCATTTGTTCATACGATATTGTCGCGTCTCGCATATGTTTGTCAAAAGCGCTCGACTCTATTGTATGATTTTTTATATGTTCGTTAAAGGTCTCATTAAATGCTTGTAATTCACGAAAACGATCTTTCAACAGATGTTTATGTTCAGCTTGCGTTTCATTGATCACTTCAAGTGCTTGAGGTAATGTAACAATTGCTGTACCGACTTTATCAAAATTTTGGGCTAGTTCGCCTATATAAGCAGTCATATTAGTTAGCTTTGTATGTAGATCATTTCCAAATATGTCACTTAATTTCGTATCGTGTTCTCCCATCATATCGACTAAACTAGATGTCCGTTTCGTTATCGTTTCAAGTGCTTGATGAACTTCTTTTTGTTCGTTTAAAAGGGAGGAAGTAAAATCTTTCAATTCGAAAACGGATGCATCAAACTCTGTGAAACTGTTTATTTGTGCCTCTTGCACATTTTGAATGTTTTCATACGTATGTTCAAATATACTAACCATTCGTTCATTTCTCCGATCAGCCTTTTGAAAATGGGAAAAGAGTGTATCAAAATTTTTATTTAATTGGGTTGTCCCAACTTCGAAACTGTCTGTTACTATTTTCATCTTTTGAAACAATGTTTGAAACGCTGTTAAATTTTCTGAAAGCCCGTCATTAAATGCAGCCAAATCTTTTGCTGATTGCTGTAAACCTGCTGTATAATCTTTGAATCCATCAAACGCTTGGACGATTTCTTGGAGCGATTGTTCATTCGTCTCTTGTAAATGGACAACAGCTTGATGGATCAGTTCCGACACGTCAATCATTCGATTCATGCCGTGCTGTTCATGACCTTCTAGATGGGATTCCAATTTCAACATTAAATCTGTCAGCAAATATTCTGTATTGAACACGCGAACGAGCATCGTCATGATGAGGGAAAATCCCATTCCTACAATGCTCGTATAGAATGCTACATCAATCCCAGATAATACACCTGAAATGTTTTCCACTAATTGATCCCCACTCATTTGGATACTTCCTAATGAGATCGTCAAGCCAATGAATGTCCCAAGTACACCAAGTAAAATAAATACTGATATTGTCATCTGCACTAATTTTATTAAACTAACGATAGGGATGTGTAACAATCGCCAACTTGAAATCTTTGCTTGAACAAATGTTTCTACTTTCATCGATTCCTCTGTTTGCCGTTGGTCGAATTCTTGTTTGAATGTTTGGAGTGGTTCAATATCTAGTCGGTTCGTATCTTTTACATAATTACGGATATTTTTAATTTTGAAAAATAGCGTAAAGTGTGCGATGAGAGTAATAATAAACAGGGCAAATAAAGCTATAAATATAAATTCAATCATTGGACTAGCTAACATTTCCTCCGCTTTTTGTTCCGTTGTGAAAAGTTCTAAAATAGCTTGAATCATTTCTCTTCCTCCTACCAAAGAAGTCCTCTTTCTTTATAAGTATTCGGAGCTTGGCTAATTCATGTTGAAATTTCGCATGATATGATACGATCTTCTTACAAAAAAAGCACCGGTATGACAACTGCGGATACTGATGAAGAAATCGTCTAATGTGTAGCAATCAAACAATCTAGACAAATGAACGAGTACTCTTCCTAACAAGTTTTAAACAATTAGCTTTTTCCTGGAAAGTTGATCTTATTCCTGCATGTTGCAGTCCTTTTTTGTTATACTACTTAATAAGGAATGTTTAGAAGTCCGACATTTGGAGGGATTATGATGATGTATTTACTAGCAGTAGTGTTACCACCAGTTGCTGTATTGTTTTCAGGAAAGCCAATTCAAGCATTTTTAAATTTAATTTTAACCCTATTCTTTTGGTTTCCAGGAGCGATTCACGCTATATTAGTTGTGAAAGATTCAAAAGATGAAAAACGCATGCAACAATATATACAAGCAACGAAAAAATAAGTGGATTTTTCAGTTTGTTAAAGGGGTTTTTATTATATGACAGAGTCAGTTGAACAGGAAATTCCCGTTTTTGAAACGGATCATCGTTATGCACCTATAGCTGGCTGGCTCATTGTTCCAGCGCTTTTTTCTTTATTCTCCTTTTTAGGTGCAATCATTATGATTCTATTTATAAATCCTACTAAGTTAGCAGGGTTTGATTTAGCAATCTACAGTATGGATGTCTTTTTCTTCATTTATTTATTAGTCACTTATTTTTGTTGGTTCAAACGAAAAAAAGTTTTATCCTACTTAATGATCGGCTATTTTAGTATTACTGCAACTTGGTTTATTGTGACGTATGCATCAGGGTATGGGATTAGTATGATTAATCTTGCGATGGCTGTCGTCTGGATCTTTTATTTCTTTCGTTCAGAGCGGGTAAAACAGACGTTTGTAAAATAACTCAAATAATAAAGCTTGTCAACAATCTAGTTGACAAGCTTTATTCATGTAAATATAGTGAAAGTTCTTGCAGTTTTTCCTCGGGTAATAAAACTTCTTCTTCCTCTCGAAAATGTAGTGCTTCATGACGCTTAATTCCTTTTCGTTTGAACATAAGTATCAATTCCTCCTCATTTAATGAACTATCATATTTATTTCTTTGTAATTAAGTGTCTAAAGTGTGCGCGTCATCACTAGCTGTGTAGACAAATTATGATATGATTTATTTAGTAGAATGATTATTACTCTATACATAATAAAAATCTAACTTATGTAAAGTGTCAAAGGGATTGGATGGATCATTGTGAGTATTTGGTTTTTTATTAATTTAAGTGTCTTATTATACGCTATTTGGAAAATAAGTACGGGATACATTGGGCTACATATCATTTTCGGTGGTCTTGGCTTGCTATTTGTCTTATATAATTGGACAAGGCATGCTGTTTTTTCAACGATCCGTTCGAATATAAGTCGAAAGCGGAAAATAAAATATGCCCAGTTTTCAAAACGTGTTCTCCCTATTCATAAATGGACAGGTTCAACTGCACTTATTCTCATTATAATCCATGCCGGATTGGTGATCCATCGTTTTGGCATTCAACTGGAAAATTGGAAAATGATTTCGGGTGTCTTAGCTGGTTCTACTCTGGCTGCTGTTGTCTTATTTGGTTGGCTTCGCTGGTATCAGACAACACTGCGCAGACGATATATTCATTTAACTTTAGCTTTTTTTTTATTTGGGCTTGTTCTGATGCATCTAGTATTATAACCGTATAAATAAACCTCTTTTCTGTTACAATGATAATAATGTTTGCTGTCGCAGAAGGAGAGAAGAAAGATGACTTTATCTACACCTGTAATTGTTGTTTCGATTATTGCTCTATTATGTTTATTAATTGGATACGTTGTAAAAGTACGTTGGTTAACGCTCATTTCAATCTTTTTATTTTTAGTTGCCGC
>JAPFCO010000337.1 GCA_026169505.1 Pseudogracilibacillus sp. | reverse complement strand
GTACAGTTGTAATTAAACCATCGAGAGAAACACCTTTAACTGCAATGAAACTAGTAGAATTAGCTGATGAGGCTGGATTCCCTAAAGGTGTCATTAACATTGTGACAGGTTCTTCTAGCGAAATTGGCGAAGTATTTTTAACTGATAAACGAGTAAGAAAAGTAACTTTCACAGGTTCAACAGAAGTTGGAAAAGTTTTAATGAAACAAGGTGCAGATACGGTAAAAAAGCTCTCTTTAGAATTAGGAGGACACGCGCCAATCATCATATTAAATGATGCTGACATTGATAAGGCTGTAGATGGTGTTATTTCATCTAAGTTTAGAAATGCTGGGCAAACTTGTGTTTGTGGGAATCGTGTCTATGTACAATCAAAAATATACGATTCTTTTGTAGAAAAATTTGCTGACAAGGTGAAGCATTTACGTGTTGGTAATGGTATGGAAAAAGGAGTTGATATTGGCCCATTAATTAATCCGGCGGCTGTGAAAAAAGTAGATAATCATGTTCAAGACGCTGTAAAACATGGGGCAAAAGTTGTTGTGGGCGGAGTACAACCGGAGGAAAAAGGCAACTACTATATGCCTACCGTCATTAAAGATGCAGGATCAGACATGTTAATCATGAATGAGGAAACATTTGGTCCTGTTGCTCCAATACAAAGGTTCGAAACGATGGAGGAAGCAATTAAATTAGCAAATGACACTCCTTATGGCTTAGCTGCTTACGTATTTACAGAAAGTGTCTCACAAGGTACAAAAGTAATTGAAAAATTAGACTTCGGGATTGTCGGCTGGAACGATGGTGCTCCCTCAGCAGTTCAGGCACCTTTTGGTGGAATGAAAGAAAGCGGTCTTGGTCGTGAAGGTGGACACCAAGGTATTGATGACTTTTTAGAAACACAATATGTTTCAATTGGAATATAATCTCTTATATATGGAGGAACTATGAAAAAATACAATATTGCACTTATACCCGGTGATGGGATTGGTCCTGAGGTTGTTGATGAAGGAGTTAAGGTATTAAAAGCGATCGAGAAGTTAGATCCAAATCTTGCTTTTACTTTTACACAGTTCCCATGGGGCTGTGAATACTATCTTGAACATGGAAAGATGATGGATGACGATGGGATTGACAAATTAAGAACATTTGATTCCATTTATCTTGGCGCAGTTGGTTATCCTGGTGTTCCAGACCATATTTCTTTATGGGATTTACTTTTACGAATTCGAAAAGAGTTTGATCTTTACGTTAACATTCGACCAATCACATTATTGAATGGATCATTAACACCATTAAAAGATAAAACGACAAAAGATATTGACTTTCTTGTTATTAGGGAAAATAGTGAAGGTGAATACGCTGGTGCTGGTGATTGGCTTTTTAAAGGGAAGCCTGAAGAAGTTGTGTTACAAACTGGCGTTTTTTCACGAAAAGGAACAGAAAGAATTATACGTTATGCTTATGAAGAAGCTCGCAAGCAAAATAAAACGTTAACGAGTATTAGTAAAGGAAATGCCTTAAATTATTCGATGGTTTTCTGGGATGAAGTGTTCGAGGATGTGGGGAAGGAGTATCCAGATGTGGAAACATATTCTTACCTCGTTGATGCAGCTAGCTTATATTTCGTTTCTAATCCAGAAAGATTTGAAATCGTCGTAACTTCAAATCTATTTGGTGATATTTTAACTGATATTGGGGCAGCTATTACTGGCGGAATGGGGCTTGCAACAGGTGCTAATGTAAATCCTGAACAGGAATTCCCTTCGATGTTTGAACCAGTTCACGGTTCAGCTCCTGATATAGCTGGTCAAGGCATTGCAAATCCATTAGCAGCCATATGGTCTATTAGTCAAATGATGGATTTCTTTGGTGAAGAAAAATGGGGCGCAGTCATTCTCGAGTCGATAAAAGATATTTTAAAAGAAACAGATAGGTTAACACCTGACTTAGGAGGAGAAGCAACCACTTCCGAACTAGGTGATTACTTTATAGATGTTCTTGAAAAAAACTATACAACAAATAAGTAAGTTCTCATTAATATATTAGGAGGAAAGAATATGTCAAAAGTTGAACATGATATTAAAAACGAATTAGTAGAGTTAGATAAAAAACATTTCATTCATCCAACATCTAACATGAAGCAGTTGCAAGAAGAGGGTCCCGCTTTTATTTTTACAGAAGGGGATGGTATTTATTTAAAAGACGTAGAAGGTAGAAAACTCATGGACAGCTTATCTTCTCTTTGGAACGTGAACATTGGCCATGGCAGGGAAGAACTAGGAGACGTTGCAAAGGAACAAATGAACAAGCTTGCATTTACTTCTACGTTTAACAATTGGAGCCATGAGCCTGCAATTCGACTCGCAGCTGAAATTGCTGAGTGGACACCTGGAGATCTAAATGCTACGTTCTTTACTTCTGGTGGTTCTGAATCAAATGATACAGCATTTAAAACAGTACGCCACTATTGGAAAGTAAAAGGACAACCAGAGAAAAAGAAAATAATCTCAAGAAAACTATCCTATCACGGAGTAGCTATGGGTGCTACGAGTGCAACAGGTATCGAACAGTTTCATACTTTTACAACATCAATTGCTCCAGACTTTCACTATGTTGACAGTACGATTGAAGCATTGAAAGAAACGATTGAAACTGAAGGTGCTGATACGATTGCAGCTTATATTTCTGAACCAGTTCAAGGTTCAGGAGGAGTAAATATGCCGCCTAAAGATTACTTCCAACAAGTACGTAAAATTTGTAACGAAAATGATATTTTATTTATTTCTGACGAAGTAATTTGTGGATTTGGCCGAACTGGTAAAAATTTTGGTATTGAAAATTATGATGTCATCCCTGATATTATTACGATTGCTAAAGGAGTGACAAGTGGTTATGCTCCGCTTGGCGGAATGGTTATTTCTGATCGAATTCATAACGAATTAATCGAAAAAACAGATGGGAACTTCTGGCACGGCTATACGTATAGCGGTCATCCTACTGCTGCAGCTGTTGCACTTAAAAATCTAGAAATCATCAAAAACGAAAACTTAATTGAGCATGTGAACATTGTCGGCAAACAGATGCTAGAAGGGTTTAAATGGATTCAAGAGCAAAATCACAATGTCACAGATGTGCGCGGAATTGGCTTACTTGGTGCAATCAGCCTTGAAAGAGAATCGTCATCTGTAGAACCAATTGGACTAAAAGTTGTCGCTGAAGCGTTAAAAAGAGGATTAATTTGTCGCTCCGTTGTTTATGATGGGCAAGACACACTCGCATTTGCACCACCCTTCCCAATTACGGAAAAACAAATGGAAGAAATGATTCGGATTGTAAATGACTCAATCAAAGCAGTAAAGTAAATTTCAATAACTTTTAGTTGCCGCACAGATTATTTTAATAGTCTGTGCGTTTATTTTCAGTCTGATTTTTTCATCTTGTAAACTAAATTAAACCCGAATAATAATTATCACTTATTAACTTTATAAATTTGACCTTACACCACAATAAGCACCCTTACCTTTGACTAAAGACCATTCTGTAGTGCACTTTAAACATTTAATTATAGTCGCCCCAGAACATACTGACCCTTATTATAAACTTAATACCTCTCTTAAATTTCAATCTGATTGATTTGAATAGTACTTGTTTTAAAGTCTTTCATTCGTTATCATTTACTTACTAGTTTTAGTTACTATTTAAATATTCCATTTGTTTTTATATTGAAAGTGCTTTATGCTTATTTTCTGTAAGCGTTCTGCACAGATCAGTGTGAAACATGCAGAAAATAGAATGGGAGGATTTATTGTGAATGCATTTAATAGCACTATTTATAAAATAATGGAATGGATAACGAGGTTTGCATTCATCCATTTACTTTGGATTGTTTTCAGTCTTTCAGGACTTATATTACTTGGCTTATTCCCTTCTACGGTAGCTCTTTTTACTATTATACGTGAATGGTTGCGCGGTAAATCAGATATACCTATTTTTACGACTTTTTGGCATTACTTTAAATCCGAGTTTGTAAAAGCCAACCTATTTGGTATTACTATCATAGCTATCCTGCTCTTAATTGGCTTTGACTTTTACTTTATTCTACTCACTATTAACAGTGGTTTAAGTTGGGTGCATATACCTTTATTTGCACTGGTACTG
>JAPFCO010000343.1 GCA_026169505.1 Pseudogracilibacillus sp. | reverse complement strand
TTATGCACTATTTCAATCTGTTGCTACTCGTAGTGGTGGATTATCGACGATGGATATCGGTTTGTTATCGGAGACGAATCATTTATTTATGTCCTCTTTAATGTTTATTGGAGCATCGCCAAGTAGTGCAGGTGGGGGAATCCGTACGACAACCTTTGCACTAGTCGCCATGTTTATTATAACGTTTGCTCGGGGTGGGAAAAGATTAAAAGTATTTAACCGAGAGATACATGATGAAGATATGATGAAAGCAGTTACTGTGATGATTATGGCAATTGCATTTGTGTTTACATCTTTATTAATTATTACGATCGTTGAACCATATTCTGTTACTAGTTTATTGTTAGAAATTACATCTGCATTTGGGACGGTTGGCTTGTCATTGGGACTTACGAATGAGCTCACGACGTTAAGCAAAGTAATGTTGATGGTATTGATGTTCATTGGTCGAATTGGGATTGTGACGTTTCTATATATGTTTAGAAAAACAATTACCAGTGATTACTACATTCGTTATCCGAAAGAGCGAATTATGATTGGATGATATTTGATGTATAAATTCATTCCTTTTATGGGGATTATACTTTCCTATTTAGAAAAAGATTGGTATGATAGTGATATATACTTGGTATAATAGTTAAAATACATAGAAGATAAAAACAGGAGGGATGCTTCCTATGTGGACGACATTGTTTGGGATTGTTTGTATTGGTCTTTGTTTATTAAATATTGGATACTGCCTTTTTGATCGCGAATAACGAAGAACAAAAGAGGTCAAGCATATACATTTATGTTTGACCTCTTTTTACTTTGTGATTCCCCATTCTTCAAAAGGATAGATGATGAACTCGGAACGACCAATAATATCTGAACGTTGAATAAAACCTAATCCATTTCGGCTATCTTTACTAATCGGACGATTATCTCCCATGACAAAGTAATTATCTTCAGGTATTGTAATTGGACCGAAGTTTCCAGTTAACTTTGCAAAGTCATCATCGACAAAGGATGAATCTTGTTTTATATCGTTTACATATAATTCATGGTTACGCATTTCGATTGTTTCGTTAGGCAAACCAATAATTCGTTTTACATAATTTTTCTTTGGATGCTGAATAATGATAATATCTCCCCGATCAGGATCACCAACGATATAGACGATTTTATTAAAAATAATTCGTTCACCATCTTCAAGGGCTGGCAGCATACTATCGCCTTCTACAATTGATGTGGCGAATATAAACGCTCTTAATAGGAATGCAAGTAAAATAGCGATAACAATTGCCTTACCCCATTCAATCCACTCATTTTTTTTCTTTCTCGTATCAGCCAATGAAGACATCCTTTCTACAAAACAAAATCCTATTATATAGTAGCACAGCATGGTGTTTGTTTCGAGTGATATTACTCGAGCATGTATTGATTATAAACAAAGATGAGAAGGAAGTAATATAAAATGCATTTATCGAAAATACTTCACGATATAAGATTATTTATTATACATTCACTTTCAACTATAAACGGTATATATTGGAAGTTAGTTATAGGATCAAGATAGGGTTGAATAAGTTTAAAGTAGGGAATATGTGGTATAACATGATTATAGTTGCATTTCCTTTCTGATTACTTATACTAGAGGAAGTGCAGTTTATTCCTAGGTGAAAGGAGTTTTGTTTGATGAAAAAACGAACAGAACAATCGACTCTAAAAGAGATTGAGCTATTGCGTCGTCAATTAGCTCAAACCGTTGATAATAAAGGTTATACAAGTAGTAAAACAATTCAAATCAGCCAAGAACTGGATCATGTTTTAAATCGATATACACATTTAAAACAAGCTAACTTATCTTCTGAATCATATAAGAAGGTTAATTCTAATTAGGATTAACCTTCTTTTTAAATGGTAATTTACCTGTATCTAATTGTACTAGAATAACAGCCCCTAAAATACATGCCATCCCGATAAACTGAAAACTACTGAAAGGCTCTGTAAATATAAAAATACCAATCAATGTAGCAACTACAGGTTCAATTGTAGATAATATTGCAGCTTTCGATGCTTCTGTCTGATTCAGTCCATATGTATAGATAATATAAGCCACAGCAGTAGGTAAAAAGCCTAATCCAAAACTATAAAACAATACATTGGAATTTAATAATATAGGTAATTTTTCTTGAAAAGGAAAAGAAGGTAATAAGGCAATTGCTGCGATAATAAATGTATATGTCGTTATCGTCAACGTCGTATATTTCATTAGAGCAAATTTACTAAAGATGCTATATAACGCATAGCCGAGTCCCGAACCTAGCCCAATGAAAATAGTAGCGAATGGAATCCCACCAATATTGAAGGGGAGAAAGCCAACGACAAAGGCTGTTCCGATTAAAGTGAAAATGAGAGCAATGAGTTTATAGGTTGTAATTTTTTCTTGAAATAATAAAAAAGACATAACAATAACAAATGCTGGAGCTGTATAAAGTAGTGCTGCAGAAATAGGGATAGTTGCTATTTCAATTGTTTTAAACATGCAATAATTAAAAAAGATAATACTAAAAACACCTGTGCCAATGAAATACTTGATATCAGTAAATCGTTTTAGTTTTAAACTCTTTGGGGATAAAGCTAGTAAATATACGACTAAAATGATTGCGGCTGTTACTGCTCTAATTGTAACCACTTCCATTGGAGTAAACCCATATTCATATAGGTTCTTTACGAAAAAGCTAATTGTACCCCACAATGTAGCCCCGATCATAATAAAAATAAATGCTCGATTCATTCTAAGACTCCTTTAGTCCATTTCATCATACAGATTGATTGCCGATTGAATCGGCTCCAACTAAGGGTTGTAGCGACATAGCTTATTTAGGTAATGAATATATTGATTCTCTTATGTATAAATAGTAACATTTTGGCGAAAATATAGTAAAAAGGATACTGTTCTATGTATGATAATATGTTAGATATCATTAATATAGCACAACTAGAAATATTAGGCGTCAAAGAAGAGCAGCTATATTTTTTAGCGCTTATTCTGATTGTGATCATCCTGAGTATGATACTAGCTCCGCTGATCATATGGCTAATCAGAAGTCAATTTACCTATGTTCTAATTTACCTTATATGCAGTCTAAGTTTTATTACCTTTGTATCTGTACTCCCATTATCAGTAGTAAAAGGAATTGATATCCGGATGCTTTTACAATCAAGTGCGATATATGGTCTTGGTTTTGCATGTTTTATCCTCTATCAACATATACGATCAAATAGAAAAGGCGTATAACTTTGTAGGGTTAACGCCTTTCCAGATGTTTATTTATGAAACTTCTTGGTAGGAGGCCATTCCATTTTACCTAAAGAGGATGGTGTGTAATATGAAGAGAATCCTTTTTTCTGTTCTTTCTGCTTCGGTTCTTTCCAATCAATGTATTGATAAATGACCTTTTTTGCATAGGAGAGAGACATTCTAGTTTTGGGGTTACGATAATTATGGTCTAAATCTCCAAGATGTGTTAATTGATCGAAGTCTTCCTTTGATGGTGGAAGATGAAAGTAATAGTCGGCTACCCTCACAAGCAAGGTAGAGTGTTGATTACTAAACTTAGGATTATTGGAAAAATGTAATCCTATTTTTTCTGCCTTTTTTTCCTTTAGTAACTTTTCAATCGCTATTTTTTTAACTGTATATAAATGTTGTGGCTTTAAAGCTGCTTTTGCGTGACGATTAACGGTGAAAATTGCTTTCGCTAGCTTGTCCACTGAATCATTATGACTCAACATCTATTCCCTCCATTCTAATTATTCTGTGCCACATACGTTAACTAGATAACGTAAGACAAGATAGTGAAAAAGTGAAAAGTAGATCCGATAATAACAAATACATGCCAAATAACATGATGGTATGGGACTTTCTTCCAAACGTAAAAGATTGCGCCTACTGTGTAAAAAACACCTCCCGCAATAAGTAATGTGAGTCCATTTTGATGCATTGCTTCACTTAAAGGTCCCCAAGCTACAACAATTAACCAACCCATTAAAATATAAAAGAGGGTAGATAGCACGATGAATCTCTTTACGAAAAAAACCTTTAAGATTGTGCCTATTAATGCTAATCCCCACACAATACCAAATAATATCCAGCCAATTGTACCTTGAATTGCTATTAATAGTAACGGTGTATAAGTTCCTGCAATAAAAAAGTAAATGGATGCATGGTCGATAATAAGTAAGACATTTTTCCACTTACCGACAGGCAAGCTATGTACGAGTGTGGAGGATATATACATAAGTAACATCGTACCTCCGAAAACGGTAACAGAAATGATGGATAATATATCGCCATTAGTGGAAGCAACTAGGATTAAAAAAATAAGCGCAATAACGCTTAATAAGGCTCCAATTCCGTGAGTAATAGCATGAGCAATTTCCTCTCTTTTAGAAAAAACATGTGCATCCATGCTCAACCCTCCAAAATAATAGCATATATATATTGTACAGCAAATTATGAAATATGAAAGTTTCTTTTGATTAGTTCTGTTTTAAAAGTATGTAACAGGTGCTACTATATCCATTTTTATGGTAAACTATAGATGACTATGGATGTAATTTTAGAAAGTTTATTGACTAAAAGAACAGATTTGCATATAACTCCCAACGTACGAGTTGGAAATTACTAGAATGTAATCGTATTAAGATAAATGGAAGAGGAGTTGCATAATCATGAGTATGACAAGAGAAGATAAGCAATTAGAAGAGATTATGGTCGCAGATTTAATGATTCCATCTGAAAAAGTAGCCCATGTTCAATTAAATAATCCTTTGGAGCATGCGTTATTAGTGTTGATAGGTTCAGGATATTTTGCTGTGCCAGTACTGGATGAATCTAATAAATTAGCGGGTTCGATAAGTAAAACGGTTATTTTAGATCAAATTTTGGGTAATGAGCGATACGAAGTGGAACGACTATCACAACTGAAAGTGCATGAAGTAATGGATAAAATTGTTAGTGTACCACATGATGCACCTTTAATAGATGGATTAAAAGCTGTTATCGATGAGCCATTCGTTTGTGTAGTAGATGAGCCTGGTTATTTTGTTGGAATATTAACGAGAAGAGCTATTTTGAAGGTTTTAAAACGCGAATATTACCGTAGATAACTTACTTTAGTTTAGGCAATGATGAAATTGACTCAGTTGCATAGAAAAGATGGATTGATACATGAAGAAAAAATTAAAACGACCATTTATATTAGCTTCGGTAATGCTAGGAATGTTTTTATCTGCGATTGAAGCAACGATTGTTGCGACTGCAATGCCTAGTATTGTAGCAGATTTACAAAATTTTTCATTATATAGTTGGGTGTTTTCCGCATATTTATTATCCTCAAGTGCAACGATACTAGTATTTGGTAAGTTAGCAGATATATATGGAAGGCGCCCAATTTATATTTCTGGTATTTGTGTATTTTTACTTGGTTCGATTTTAGCAGGTAGCAGTACATCCATGCTTGTTTTAATCATTGCACGATTTATTCAAGGGATTGGTGCAGGAGCATTAACACCAGTAGCAACGACGATTGTTGGAGATATTTATTCAAAACAAGAACGTGCGAAAGTACAAGGTTATTTATCGGCAGTATGGGGCGTTTCGGCTATTTTAGGGCCGTTAATAGGCGCCTTTTTCGTTGATTTTTTACATTGGCGTTATGTGTTCTGGATGAATATACCACTAGGAATATTATCTATGTTAGGGATATTAATTTTCTTAAAAGAAGATATCAAAAAAGAAAAACAACCAATCGATTATGTTGGGGCGATATTACTTATTACTAGTATTAGTACGTTGATGTATATTTTAGTCGAGGGTGGGGTTTCGGTTGCTTGGAACTCTATCCTGATGACCGTGTTGGTAATCGTCAGTGGAGTTAGTTTTATCCTATTGCTATTGTATGAAAAAAACACGCTTGACCCGATGTTACCAACTTCCATTTGGAAATACCGAATCATTACTGTAGCTAATATTACATCGTTAGTAACCGGTATAATTATGATAAGTGTTGCAAGCTATTTACCGACTTTTGTGCAAGGTGTGATGGGCAAATCAGCGCTTGTAGCTGGATTCACATTAACAACGATGTCAATAGGGTGGCCGATTGCATCAACAGTAGCGGGCCGATTACTATTGCGGATTGGTTACCGAAAAACATCCATGATTGGTGGATTTTCCTTATTAATTGGTGCTTGTTTCTTTATCGCACTACCGATGATTCAACATTTCATTTGGGCAGGATTTGGTTCGTTCTTTATCGGTATTGGGATGGGAATGACGAGCACAGCATTTATTGTAGCGATTCAGACAAATGTAGATTGGCAAGTAAGAGGAACAGCTACAGCTACGAATATGTTTATGCGTTCGATCGGAAGTGCATTAGGTGTCGCATTTCTAGGTGGTGTATTAAATACTGCCATTAATCGACAGATTGATCGTGCCGGGCTAAGTGATACATTGACTATTGATGCCGTGGATAAATTGTTAGATCAATCCGAGGTAGGCGCTTTATCAAAAAAGGCCGTACATGTATTGCAAGATGGTTTATTAGTGGGGATGCAACAAGTGTATATATGGTTAGGAATCCTTGCTTTACTCAGTTTCATATTAATACTTTGGATACCGAAACAAGATGAATGAAGTTGTGGGGGATGTGCAATGAAGCGGGAATTTGCTGTAATCGGGTTAGGAAGGTTTGGAGGAAGTATTTGCGAAGAACTTAGTCGAGAAGGAATGAAAGTCCTCGCGGTTGACAGCAATGAATCTAAGGTCAATGAGTTTAAAAGTATTGCTACACATGCTGTTATAGCGGATTCAACAGATGAACAAACATTAAAAGATATCGGGGTTAAAAACGTTGACCATGTCATCGTTGCGATTGGTGAAAACATTCAAGCAAGTATCTTGACGACTGTTATTTTAGTAGATATGGGTGTTGGAAATATAACTGTAAAGGCCCAAAATGATTATCATGAAAAAATCCTACATAAAATTGGTGCACACCATATCGTACATCCCGAGCGAGATATGGGGAGACGCTTGGCACATAGTTTAATATCTAGTAATATATTAGATTACTTGGAGCTTTCCGAAGATTACAGTATGGTTGAAGTAAGAGCGGGAATGAAAATGATAGGCAAGTCATTGATTGAATTAAATATTCGTGCAAAGTTTGGTTGTAACGTTGTGGCGATAAAGCAAGGTAAAGATATTAATGTCTCTCCATTGGCTGATGACCAAATTAAAACGAATGATATTCTCATTATCATTGGCGCCGACAAGAATATATCAAAATTTGAAAAGATTTATGTGATAGATTAATCCAAACATCTAATAGAATAGCTGTCACCTATTTATTAACATTAAAAAACCAGATGAATTATTATAATTCATCTGGTTTTTTGGTTTAAACTTCCATAATGATTGGTAAAATCATTGGACGACGCTTTGTCTTCTCATAGAGAAGCGGGGCAATCGTATCGATTATTTCATTTTTAATTTCAGACCATTTGCTTGTTCGACGTTCCATTATTTTATTTAAATGCTTTGCAACACGTTCTTGCGCTTCATTTATGAGGCCTTCTGATTCACGCATGTAAACAAATCCTCGTGAAATAATATCAGGACCCGCAGAAATTTTAAATTCTTTCATATTAATACTAACGACAACAATAACTAAACCTTCTTCAGAGAGGATACGGCGATCACGTAAGACAATATTACCAATATCACCAATACCGCTTCCGTCTACATATACGGAGCCAGAAGGGATTTTTCCAGCAATATTTGCTTTGTCTTTACTTAATGCGAGTACTTCACCATTGTCCATAATAAATGTATTCTTCTCTTCAACATTACAATCTCTAGCAAGTCTAGTATGCTCTTTTAACATGCGATATTCACCATGAATTGGCATGAAGAACTTTGGCTTCATTAATCGGAGCATTAATTTCTGCTCCTCTTGACTACCATGTCCTGACGTATGAATATTACTTAAAGGTCCATGGATAACTTCTGCACCTGCACGCATTAATTGGTTGATAATACGATTGACACTTACGTTGTTACCAGGGATTGGTGATGATGAAAAGACAACTGTGTCACCAGGTGTAATTTGAATTTGACGGTGAGTACCATTAGCAATTCTTGATAAAGCTGCCATCGGCTCCCCTTGAGAACCAGTACATAAAATCACAATTTCATTTGCAGGGAAACGATTGATTTGGTTTGCTTCAATAAAAGTGCCTTTTGGTGCATCAATATAACCTAAATCCCGGCCAATTTCAATGGAAGATTCCATACTGCGACCAAATATAGCAACTTTACGATTATATTTTACCGCTGCATCGACAACTTGTTGTAAACGATAAATATTCGATGCAAATGTAGCAAAAATAAGTCGTTCATTAATACTACTGAATATATCATCAATATTTTCCTTGACAACTTGTTCTGACATTGTAAATCCAGGGACTTCACTGTTTGTACTATCGGATAAAAGACATAGGACACCTTCTTCACCAATTTCTGCCATTCGTGTTAAATTAGCAGGTTCTCCAACTGGTGTAAAGTCGAATTTAAAGTCGCCTGTCTGAACGATATTACCGGAAGGGGTTTTGACAACAACGCCATATGAATCAGGGATACTGTGTGTTACATGGAAAAAACTAATGGATGTTTTACGGAATTTTATGATATCGTCTTCTGCTATTGTGTGTAATTTTGCAGTTCTTAATAAGCCATGTTCTTCGAGTTTGTTTTTAATAAGTCCAATTGCAAGTTTACCGGCATAAATCGGTACATTTATTTCACGTAAAAGATATGGAATTCCACCAATATGATCTTCGTGACCATGTGTAATAATTAAGCCCTTGATTTTATCTTTGTTTTGCACTAAGTATGAATAATCGGGAATGACATAGTCTATTCCGAGTAACTCGTCTTCAGGGAACTTAATTCCAGCATCAATAATGATGATTTCATCTTGGAATTGTACACAG
Source organism: Pseudogracilibacillus sp. (assembly GCA_026169505.1). GTDB lineage: Bacteria > Bacillota > Bacilli > Bacillales > Amphibacillaceae > Pseudogracilibacillus. The sequence goes on along the minus strand of JAPFCO010000343.1, from coordinate 767 downwards.
TACGTATTTTTACCAATTTCGTCTAAGCCACCGAGTGCAAATACGGCGGTTTGGTCATTTTTCACAAATTTCATATTTATACGCTCTCAATCTTGAAGTTTTCGGATTTTTGCTCATATGCTAAATGGACTTCATTTAATTCTTGGATAAACTCGATGTTAATATTTCGTTCTGATAATTTCTCGCGTACTTCTATTTCTGAAGTAGCTTCCACGTAAAGGCTTTCCGTGCGCTCACGTACAGGGGCCACTTCAGGAGAAGCTTGATATAATACTTTATAAATCATTCTATCTCTCCTAATTTTTCTTGTTTAATAATTTCCACTGTTATCCATTATAACAGTTTATATGATTTTAGTTTGTACAAACGGAAATTGACATCTTTTATGTTATTTCATGAGGAAGGTAAGTTTCAAATCCACATAGATACCTACTACCTATTCCGTATAATGATAGCAGAGTTATTTTAAATCACATAAAAGTATTCGTATTGTGTTTAATTTTTCAATACGAAGTCATTTATTCTGTTAAATTGTACAGTTTGTTTAAGTTTTTCCATGTTTATTCATCAGTTGTTGGTACACGACCCTGCTTCAAAAATTCCTTCCATTTTCGTTTCAGCTTTTCTTTAAGGCGCTTAAACATCACCCTACATCTCCTCTCTGAAATAAGAAAAGCAACTTGAGTGCAACCGATCCAATCCCTATTATCTATATTATAATATGAAATCAACTATATTGGAATAAATATCACCTTATTTTGCATAAC